>DOTD01000010.1:7352-7715 GCA_003513005.1 Desulfotomaculum sp. | reverse complement strand
ACATGCAATCTGTTATAGCGGTCATTGCGGCTGCGGCCTTTAGTCAGACCGACATAACGCCAGTTTGCTGCCTTGTAACAAGTACCACGGAACCGGTCCACTTCCACGAAGGTTTCCAAAAGAAGCAGACTGTGGCCGTACTTGTTCTGCCAGCCTGCTTGCCGCAGGCAGGTCACTTTAGGATGCGCCTGATAATAATAGAAAGGACGTGGCTGGCCAGGTGGGGAACTCTCACCCATGGCAAGATCAGAAAGCGGGTGTTGTTGGTTAAAAGGCGCAGGTGATTAATCCGGGTATCCCTGTCCCAGCCGAGGTATTCATCCCTAGCGGCGCAGCTCCAGGCGGCGGAGCCAAAGAGCAGGC
>DOTD01000010.1:0-7028 GCA_003513005.1 Desulfotomaculum sp. | reverse complement strand
CCGGCAGGCCATGTCCTTCATCTAGCCGGCGGGAGAGCACCAGTTCCACAGTTGGCATAGTTCCCTCGACAGCCTGCTGCGGCTCCATGAGGGATTGTGGGCAATCAACTGCCTGACTGATTGGATATGGTCTTCTGTTATCTCGGTTACCCGGAATTCAGCTTCTGTTATCATAACTTTATGATACATGATTAGCAGGGCTGAGTCCAGTACTATTTTTCAGATGGCTGAGCAGTTACCTATTATTTAAGAAAGAGTTCAAATGATTACTAAAAACCCTATCCGGAGATCATGCCGGACAGGGTTTTTAGTAATTATTACATCTTTTAACTATATGTTGATATAGTCTAAAAAAGCTGCTCTCTAAAGATGACTTAATATATATTTCGATATATATCAACATTATTTCTTAAATAACAACATTATTTTTGACATAAATTTGTTTTGTAATTAACTATTAATTATAGCAAGATATGACAAAACGGCACATTTTTAAATACCGCAAGTATTACCGTATCAGAGATGAAGATAGATTAAGATTCTCCCTTAGTAAATCTGTGCTCAAGATAGCCAGGAAAACAAGGAAAACGATTCTGACAAATAGACAAGGCCTGGCCTGGCCTGGCATTCACTTCCTGCTCATAGGCGACCCATGGGGCGGGGAGCCACCCCTGAAATATGTAGTGCTTGGCGGGGAAGCTTTAGGTGAAGAAGAATTTGGCTATGGTCCGCCGCAATACATCACCCCTGAGCAGATAATAGAAACGGCAAAAAGTTTATCAGAAGTTTCGATTAATGAGTTGCGGAAACGGTATAACCCGGACAGGTTCTTTGATGAAGAGATTTACCCTAAAATTTGGGATGAGGGATAAGAATCTCTCGATTACCTCTTGGCCTTCTTCCCGGATATAGTAGAATCCTTCTTATTATCGCCACAATAAGCGGCTGTTCCAGTGCGTTTAAGCAAAGCGAAAGTAAGGCAGCGGAAAAATCCTCACGGATGACGGAAGCTTTAACCTCCCATTTTGCAGATTATCAAGAAACGCCGGTTAAGGAGACTCCTGCTGTCGAACCCTATAAAGCGGATTCCGACCTTGGAAATATCACAAACAAAGATCTGTTCCAGTTCTCCCCGTCCGCCAGGGACCTTTTAATTAAAAATGGCTTTGTTGTGGTTCCCAGCAGTTAGCAGTTATAAGAAGGAATTTTTTTTGCTCTACGAAGGCAACAAGTTTAGGAAGATACCGTCATTTATCACGACCGATTCCGTGCTCCATAACTACCATTTATTTTTCGACCACTTGCTCAGGGTTGTCGAAACAGAAAAACTTGCCCCGGAGCTGGCCGATCTGACGAAAGCGATGTTATCCCAGTCCCAAAGCCAGTACGAAATCCTTAAAGGTACTGACTGGGAAAACGCTGCCAGGAGAAATGTCGGGTTTTTTGCGGTGGCCGGCAAACTTTTAGATCCTAACATGCCCATTCCGCCAATAGTGAAAAATGAAGCAGAGAAGGAACTGGCTCTAATCGAAAGCCACCAAGGTGTTGTAGTGTCGCCGCTGATGGATATCGACGGAAGCGGCGGCGGCGATCCCCTACTGGAAGACTATTCTCAATACATACCGCGTGGGCATTACGAAAGAACGGATTTGTTGAAGGCTTATTTTAAATCCATGATGTGGTACGGCAGGTTGACCTTCCATTCAAAGAATGAAAACGAAACAAAGTCCGCCTTACTGATTACTCTGGCATTGGACAAGGAAAACAACAGGCAGAAGTGGGAACAAATATATACTACAACCAGCTTTTTTGTCGGCAAAAGCGATGATAGCACTTATTACCAGCTTAAATAATTGGCAGACAAAATCTACGGCAAAAATGCAAGCCCTAAAAAAGTGGTTTCCAATTCCGATAAATGGAACACTTTCCTGGCTGATGTCAGGAAACTGGAGCCGCCGGCCATAAACTCCAACCCTGTTTTTAACATAACATCAAGCGCCGACCTGGATAATGAAATAAAAGGTTTTCGTTTTATGGGACAGCGGTTTACCATTGACGCTTTTATTTTCCAACGGTTGATTTATCAGGAAGTCGGGGGCAACAGCCTGGATGTCCTAAGGATGCTGCCCAAGGGACTGGATATTCCCGCAGCTATGGGTTCAACGGAAGCCTATGCCATATTAAAGTCGATGAAAGAAACCGATTACCGGAACTACCCTGAAAATATGACTAAACTGAAAACATATATCTCCAGCTTGAAAAATGAGATCTGGCAGCAGAATCTTTATTGGGGCTGGCTTTATGCGCTAAAGCCTCTTGTTCAGGAAAAACCGGCAGGATATCCGCCTTTTATGCGCAATGCCGCCTGGGTCCGGAAAGAACTCAATGCTTATCTGGGAAGCTGGACGGAACTGAAACATGACACTATTTTATACGCCAAGCAGGCTTACGCATTAGGCACAGGTATAGACGTGAATGTTACTGACGACAGAGGTTATGTCGAGCCCAATCCATATGTTTACGCACGTCTGGCCTCGCTGGTAAAAATGACCGGAGACGGCATGCAGAACAGCGGACTCTTAAACGAACAGGATAAGGCAAGCCTGGAGAGGATGGAGGAACTGGTTCTTTCCTTAAAGACTATTTCTGAGAAGGAGTTGTCCAATACTCCTTTAACTGATGAGGAATATGAGTTAATCCGCTCCTATGGCGGACAGTTAAAGGATTTTTGGCTGGATGCCCTGAAAGGTGAGGGGATTAATAACAGCTCCACCGCCAACGACAGGCCGGCTGCCCTGGTAGCAGACGTAGCTACCAATTCTGATGGCGGCCAGGTTTTGGAGGAGGCGACAGGCAGCATATTTGACATCTATGTTGTCGTTCCCGTGGATGGCAAGTTAAAAATTGCCGCGGGCAGCATATATTCTTATTATGAATTCCCCTGGCCGCTTAATGACCGGTTGACCAATACAAAATGGCGTGAGATGCAAAAAATGGACAGACTCCACCGCTGCCGGGATGGACTAATGCGTTTATAGCTCAATGAACCAAACTAGAAAAATAAAAATTGGTTTAATATCTTTTTATAGTGCAAAATTGATGACGACGATAGTTGTTGGATACCTGCAATTTCAAAGGGGCGGCAGATCTACATGTATTCGGACGGCAGTCTGACTGTCCTTACAAATGACTGCTCATACCGTTCTGAATTGCCTGTATTTCTCTATAGACAATAATTGTATCGTTTTTGCCAGGGTAAAAAACGGAAGTGAAAAAAGCATCTGGATAATGGACAAAAACAGACGTCCGGTGAAGTCAACATAGATATTCAAAAACTGATTGAAACGTATATCCATCCCGGTGGGGCGGTAGTGGCGGTACGGAAAACAAAGACTTTATCCCATGCAACTGGGAAGCAGGGGGAAGCAGGAGAACCGTCACCATGCTGCCCCCGTGAAATTAGACGTTTAGCTTATACAAGCCGTTTTTTCTGAGTGATTGTGTTTACTGGCTTAAGAGTACTTTTTCGCGAAAGTTATGGTAAATTCACGTTAGCGGGTAAAATGTTCCTTGACAAAAGTGGGGGCATCAGCTTCTGTAAAACCTCCGGTAAAAATGTCACCGTTTTTCAGCAGAAAAACCACATTATACGGCTTCGGGTAGCGATAGATATCTGTTGTATACTGACGCAGGCAAACTTCCATTTTTTCCGGGTCAATTAACTTTAAATGCCCGGGAGTTTTTTCCGCATTCAAAAGTAATTGTTGGGGCTCCTCCTTATAAAGTCGATATGCCTCCGTTCCTTCTTCTCCGGCGCCGGTCTGTTTCGTCACGACGGCATACTGGATGTCATCGCGGGCAATCAGCCGGGCGTTATTATATTCACCGGTATTCTTCAACCATTGCTCAAAATTAACATAGGTTTTTTCCCACACAAGCCCTGTGGTGTCGTTATTTTTTAAAACGATATTAATACTGGCCCAGCTCTGCCGGTCGTCTATCATTTCCTCGTAGGACTGCTTCATTATATCACTTTGCAGAGCGGCGACAGCCTGCTGAATAAGCTTTTGGTCTACAATGCGCACACTTTTATTCGTTTCGTTCGCATTAATCTCCAGCATTTTTATTTCGGACGGGTTTATACTCAGAATAGCGTTATGAAAGATTTTGTATTCGCGTGATTCGTAAATGGATTTCAGCTGCCGCGCATAGTCGGGGAGGTTAACTTTATACTGGCGGCAAATATGGGAACCGTTTTTAAGATAATAAATGAAGTAGAGAGGTCTTCTCGCTCCCGTAACAAAGCTATTTCTATGTCTGTCTTGCATAGCTGCTTTTTCTATCGTTCGGTTGCTGACTATTTTTTGGTGCAGCGCATAAACGTCAGCTATATTTTCCGCCCGGGTATATATGGGCAAAGGCTTTTCAAACGGAGCGACTGGGTTCATATCGTCGTATTTATAATTGACAGCATGGCGTGTTTGCGCCATATTTAGAAGAGATGGCGGGTAAAAAACATTATCCATAAATACGCTTTCAACTTCAGCCAGTTCAGGCAGCCTCCTTTCGTAGCCGGTGAAGTCTAACCGGAGGGCGCCGATACAAATAATCACAATTAAAGCATAAATGCCGAAGCCCTTGATGATCTTTGGCTTGAAAACATGCAGGGACTTTTGCAGCAATATCTCAACCCCCAGGTAAGCCGGCAGGGAACCCAGTAAGTAACCAAAATAGGCCCAGCCCAGGCTGCCTTGAGTCTGGTAAAAATAGCTGCCTACAAATAGCATAAAGCAAAATGTGACTCCGTATTTAAAAAACGGGCGCAGGGCGTCAAAAGTGATCGCGCTGCCGGCAGCCTCCGACTGACGCCGCCTGTATAAATACAAGCCCAGCAGGTACAATGCTATACTCGCCAGAAGATATGCCGCTATTTCGGTTTTATGGATCGGGTAATTAAACATTTCAGCCAGTGGCGAAATGTTTACGGACTGCATATAGCTGTCAAAAGCTAAGCCGTAAGTGTGCATACTCATGTTGTGCAGCAGCAGCATGGAAAGTCCTGAGGGGAGCAAAAGTAAAATATAGCTCAAGACACCCTGAACGCCCGACAAACCGGTAAACATGCCCGTGGCCACACCGGTTATGAAATAAAGCAAGTTAAAGAGCAGACTGATCGCCAGCCAGGTAGCAATATCCTGACCGCTGACCTTTGGAATGCCCAATCCGGCGACAAGCGCCCAGGCCGCCAGAGCGGTGATTATGAGCGGAACAAACAGAAAGATCAGCCCGGCCAGGATATGAGTATGATAAAGTGTCTCCCGCTTGACAGGCAGGGCGTGCGCCATATCGGCCGCTTTGCCGTTTTGAAGATAGCCGAAGAGCAGGAGGGCTGTCAGCACAGGGGCAATAATCAAAATCATTAACTGCCAAAAATCGTAGTGTGAGAATATCCTTAAATATATTACCGGATCTTGGGAGAGAATGGCGCCTTCCGCATTACTATACAGCATAATTATTTTTAAAGGGACGCTTAAGAGCAGACCCAGAAGGTAAACCGCTCCAACCCAGCTAAAACTCTTGAAATTATTAAGCAGGACGCCTCGATTAATAAAGGATGTTTTTAATTTCATAACCGCAGTCCCCCATTTCGTATATAAATATCTCTTCCAGAGTAAGGGGCAGGATGTCCAAAATAGCCGGATTATAAGCCTGTATGCGCCGGACGGTTTCATCATAGGAGCCGCGCACAACCATGATCAACACATTGCCTTTTCTTTCCTGGCGCAGCGTTTGCATGTCCTGAAGCAACGATTCGGGAACTCCATCGCTGAAAGCAACCTGGATCTTATGCACATCTGCCCTCAGGTCGTCCAGGTCCTTTTGGATAAGCATTCTACCCTGGTGCAAAATACCGATAACATCACAGACGTCTTCGAGTTCGCGTAAATTGTGGGAAGAGATGATAACTGTCATTTCCCTCTCGGCGACATCCTGAATAATAAGGTTTTTTACCTTTTGCCGCATTACCGGATCCAGTCCGTCCAGGGGTTCATCCAGCATCATGATATCCGGCGCAATCGACAAACCCAACCAGAAAGCCACCTGGCGCTGCATACCTTTGGAGAGCGTTCTTATGCGGCGTTTCATATCAATATTAAAAGCATCCCGCAGCTTTAGATAACGTTCCTGTTCCCAGCGGGGATAAATCCGGCAATAGAAATTCGCCATATCGTCAATTGTATAATTAGTAAAAAAATAGGGGTTATCGGGTATGAAAACAATGCGCGCCTTCAGATTGTTGTTTTCAAATATATTTTCACCATCATACTTAACCTGGCCGGAATCCTGTCTGTAGACACCGGTCAGAATCTTCAACAAGGTTGTTTTGCCGGCGCCGTTGGTACCGGCCAGGCCGTAAATAGAGCCTTTTTTTACCGCCAAAGTCACGCTATTTAGGGCCTCTATCTCCTGAAAACGTTTACTGACCCCTTCAACCTCAATCATTAGCTTTACCTCCTTTATCCTGGGGCAAACTTGTTTGAATAAGAGCAAAGATTTCCTGGTCAGTTATGCCCAGGTAGCGCATTTCCGACACAGTTCTCTTCAGCTCTTTTGACAAATCTATCAAACGGGCAGCATTATTCTCCAGCCAGGCGGGTTTCACGAAATTGCCCTTGCCGGGAATGGAATAGATATATCCGCGGTGTTCCAATTCCCGGTATGCTTTCTGGATCGTGTTAGGATTTATGGTTAACTCGCTGGCCAAGACCCGCACAGCGGGCAGTTGTTCATCAGGTTTCAGTACGTTGTTTATAATAAGCTCTTTAATTTTCCCGACCAGTTGTTCGTAGATAGGTTCACGACTGCGCAAGTCTATTTCAAACATCAAACCCCTCCTTTCTTTTAACTGTATTAATACAACTAGTACAGATAGTGCTGTCATTATATATCAATGAATTAACAATGTAAATAGCAAATAGATATTTTTTAGCACGAAATGCCAAAAGGGGTTACTATTCACAGTCCTA
>DOTD01000009.1 GCA_003513005.1 Desulfotomaculum sp. | reverse complement strand
TGTTGCTTTGCTTAAGCATTGAATCTCACCCGCATAGCGGGCGGTTTTTTGTTCTCCTGGCTAAAATCATGCCAGGAGAACGCACTAAAGTAGAAAATCAATAAACCTCCCCAAGAGTCGGGGAGTCCATACCTCCAATAATGTTCAGCAATGTGCTTTTACCAGAGCCGCTGGGGCCCAGGATGACGATTAGTTCTCCTTCGTAGATAAAAAACGAAGTCTCTTTTAAGGCTTCAACCGTTACTTCACCCATTACGTATGTTTTGGTTACACCGGTTAACTGGATAATCTCTTTTTTACCCACGGTTTTTTAGCCTGCCCAATCTTCATCTTCATTCTTAATCCAGTCCCACGGTATCAAGCCCTCCAGCCTTGCTCCAAGCAATGCGTCGGTTAAAATCTTATGCCCCTCCAGGGTGTTCGAAAGAGCCCCTTTTTTAATCATCTGTCTATAAATCTGGCTCTGTGTCATGGGCCAGTATAACCGCAGAACCCTGTATGCCTCTTTGATTAATTGTAATGTTTTCCCCCGAATAACCATTCTCTCACCCTGCAAGCTTGTTTCATTATAAAAACCTTTTACTATAAATAATTCGTCAAGCTAAAAATACTTCCTCCAAAGGTATGCCAATATACTTGTAAAACGACCAAATTAACTGCGGCGGGTCTTTATTTGCCTCTTTTTTATCATAATTATTGGCGCATGCAGACACCTATTTTACACGTTTTAACATATTTAATTATTATTTACTGCAATCGACATTAAAAGACAAAATATCTAAAGGTAAAAAGACGGACAATGTAAAATATTTATTTTTACAGAAAGAAATTATGGGAGAGGAGCCAAATAACAAAGAATGAACGCAGCAAATCTGCCTGCCGGTGGCTTTGAAAACAATTCTTTAAAAGAGCAATCAGAAGTAAATCTAAGCTGGGCGGACAAGAAAATGGAGTTATTATTTGAAACCCCTGAAGATTTCCGGCCCGCCGGATTAAAACAAGTTAATCTAAAAAATGTCAAACACAAGCAAAAAAAAAGAGCGCTGCTTAAAAACGGTGAACAGTTTCGCATGATCTTTGAAAACAGCGTTGACGGCATCATATTGACTCTTTCCAACGGTAGTGTTCTTTTAGCAAACCAGGCTGCTTGCCGGATATTCGGTTTTCCCCCGGAAAATATTTTTGAAATTGGCAAAGATTCTTTGTTTGATTCCAACGATCCAAACTTTTTACCTGCTTTGAAGGCCTTGAGAAAAACGGGGAAGTTTAAAGGCGAATTAACGCTTTTGCGAAAAGACGGAACCAAATTTCAAGGCGAACTTCATTCAAACCGTTTTAAAGATACGTTGGAACGCAGCTTAAACTGCATAATTATTAACGACGTAACGGAACGCAGGCTTATTGAAAAAGAAAAAACTAAGATAGACAGACTATGTCTGATTGGCGAGATGGCAGCCGGTATAGCGCATGAAATCAGGAACCCGATGACAAGCATACGCGGTTATCTGCAGATTTTAAAAAGCAAAAAAGAATTGGCAGGATACTCGGATATTTTTCAAATTATGATTGATGATCTTGATAGCGCAAATTCAACAATCAGTGAGTATCTTTATCTGGCCAAAAATATGGCTGTTGATTTAAAACCGGTTGATCTGAACACTGTCCTGGAAGAATCCTGCCTCGCAATAAAAGATGACCTTGTAAAAAATAATTTGAGAATTAACTTTGAGCCGGGAGAAGTCCCCAATTTGCTTTTAGACAGTCAGCAAATCAGACAGATGGTGATCAAACTCATCCAAAACGGTTTTGAAGCTTCGCCGCCTGGCGGTTATTTAACATTGAAAACATTTCTGGAAGATGATCACGTATTTTTACAGGTTAGTGATCAGGGCAATGGAATAGCTCCCGAGATAAAGGGAAAAATTGGCATGCCTTTTTGTACTACCAAGGATTACAAAAAGGGACTCGGCCTTGCGGTCTGTTTCAGCATCGCGTTGAGACACAACGCACATATGGAAATAAAAACCGGAGCAACTGGAACAACAGTTTTGGTCAGGTTTAGATTAATACCCTCACTTTTTAATTATTATACTGTTTGTTAGATTTAAGGCGATACCGGCACGGAGCACCTGAAACAAATATGAAGCTTTAATGTCTGAATAAGCCAATAATATTCAGAAAAAGAGCCGTTAACCCTGCTGCCATCAACGGACCTACCGGAATTCCGCCAAAGAATGTAATTCCAATAATCGATCCGATAACCACTCCGAAAATTATCTCGGGATCAATCTGCAGCAGCTTTAAACCGTCACCGTTTAAATAAGTGGCCAGCGCCCCACCTAAAATTGCCAGGATCCCCGGCAGGCTGAGGAAGCTGTATAAGATCTCGTTTTTGGTAATTTTTTCTGTGGCCACAGGGACCAGAATTGAAAGAAGCAAAAAAAGCAGTCCTATTTCAAGACCTCTTTTTTCAAGAAAAGGGAAAAACATATCCAGGCTGGAGAACTTCAGGACAAGTAAAATGCAGGCTGCCGAGGAAATCAGGTTTGAACGGGCAACAATACCGACTAATAATAATACTACAAGCATATAAACGCCGGACATATATTTTCACTTCTTTTCTTTGAAGACAAGTTATCTAAAATATATGCCGGGTTATTAACGAGTATGGCAAGGAGTTCCAAGTATTAATGGTTAAGTCTATGGATTTCCGGCCAGGATCCTGATATCTTCAATTCGCACATGCAGGCCGCAGCTTTTTTCCAGGATCATGTTGATTATGCCGGTATGGTTCAAGTTCATCATACAGAAACCGGGCAGGAAAGTAGCCCGGCAGCCTAAATTCGGCTCTTTGGCAAACTCGGCCGCGATACCTTCAAACCCGATCATATGATAGGCAATCACGTCTTTTACCTCAGCATCCCTGGAGTAATTAGGCCCCACCACCCAGGTGTAAAGCAAACCGGTAATCTGATCCGCATGAATTACAGAGAGGACATGCGGAATCGGGCAGCCGGCCCCCATCGGTCTGCCCAGAACCAAATCGCCTGTTTTTATACTTAATTTCTCAACAAGATCACTCCGGAAAGGAAGAACTATTTTACGCGCTGAAATTTCCCCCGGCAGGGGTTTCAGCACAAACTCATACTTGTTCCCGAGCACATCCGCGCCGGAATAGACAGCTTCACTTGCCTGGCCAGTTTTTTTAGCAGAATCAAAATACGGGCAGTCTTCATATTCCTTTTGACCGGCCTTGATTAACTTCAGAAAGCCTCTGCAGCTGTCCAGACCGCACAGGCCGCAATTTTTCCCCGGTGGGACCCAGGGCTGTGTCAACCGCATATTATTCACCTCTGTAAAGGTTATCAGCAATATTACCGCCTAATTTTTTAATTATTCCAAAGTGGCGCTTCCAACCGATTTCTTTTTTCCCGATGCAGATCGTGCAGGTGCCAAGAGGCGGGCTTCCCTTTAATGATAAATTTTCCTTATCAATATCGGGGGATTTTTGAATGAGCTCATAGAGGCGCTGCAGAGAAGTCCCTTGAAGCGCATTTGTCTCCATAAGGATAATCTTACGGTGGACCTCCTTAATTTTTTGGATCATCACTTCCCGCTCCGCCTGACTGACCAGGTCTATCTTGGTGATCATTGCTATATCAGCCAGGCTGACCATTGCGCCCATTTTTTCCGGGGCATGGATGCCTGAGATCGAGCTGAGCACTACTATGCCCAGACCCTGGTTTAAATAAGGGGAGCAGCGCAGACAGAGTCCGGCGCTTTCAACGATAAAAAGATTGGCATCCAGGCTTTCCGCCCAGTCTATGGCGTCGCCCAGAACCATAACAGAAGCATGATCCGGACAGAGGTCTCCCGAATAGATCTTTTTTGTCATAATATTAAATTCTTTGTTCAGTTCAATATCTTCAAAGGCCTTGACAACATCTATTTTTAAGAAAGCTATACGCATTTCGTCTTTAAATCTTTTCACTATTTGTTTGGTCAAAGAGGTCTTTCCCGCCGATGGCGGGCCGGCTATTACTACAAGTTTCATTTTTTCACCGTCCATTTTTATGTTGATTTCTAGGCAAAATTTACGGCCAATTCGTTTGTCAGGATATTGCCGGATCTTAAATTTTCCCGGAGAATACTTACTTTTTTGTCCAGTTCCATAAGTTTGTGGGCAGTTTTTACTTCCAGTTCGTTCTGGTTGATTACCCTTGTCACGCCGCCGTTTTTCATAATAATTCTTTTTTTGGTCAGCAGCGCAATCACCGGATCATGGGTTACAAAGATAACAATTTTACCCGAACTCTGAATCATTTCAAGAACTTCCTGTTTAAAAATACCAGCGTTTTCAATCTCATCAAGCAGTATCACTGGCGCCAGGCCTATTAGAACAGCATCGGCTATTAAAAGCGACCTGGTCTGCCCGCCGGACAAAATCGTAACTTTGGTTTCCTTGATAATTTTTTCTCCGGTAAAATTATTGGCCAGTTCAATAGTATCACTGATGATTTGATGGCCTTTAATTCCGCGTGAGCGCGCATGCAGCTCTAAAAAATCTTCTGTTGTCAGATCGGCAAAACACTTTGTATTTTGAGTAATCATGGAAATAGGCTTCATGGAGGGATTGTATCTGTACTCGTCTAAGGGCGATTCTCCATTGATAAAGATTTTGCGCCCGGTTGAAGTATCTTCTTGGGCTAAAAGCTCAATATCGGTGATCAGAGCGGTTTTTCCGCTGCCTGTAGGTCCTATAATGGAAACAGTTTCACCGGTTTTTAAGGTTAATTCCGAAAAGTTTTCTTTAATACCGGCCTTATTAAACCCCGGAAGAATAGTAATATCGTTAATCATGCTCTTCCTCCTCATTCTACACAAAATGGGCAAAAGTATCCGAACGGAGGCCTACTCTTAGTGCTTCCAGTGAAAAAACTTCATGCGGGGGGATATTGCCCAGGCTGACATTTGGTCCGAACTTCTTAATTAATTCCTGCTGCTGGCTTTTAAGTGGCGCTTCCCAGATAATTCTTTTCTGATCACCCAGAAGGGAAATCAATTCTTCGAATTCATCCTGAATGAACTGACCTTTGTGATCATAAAGGCCGGCATTAATACCCGAATCCCTCCCTTCAACAATCACAAAACGGGCGCCGTTTTCAAAATCTTTTTTTATTTGGTCAACCAACTGACTGGGTGTTAAACGTTTTGAAGAATCTTTCTTGCCAACCTCGGTTAAAATATTAAGATCCAACCCCGCTGCGAAAGAAATCGCCTGCCGCCGGATTTCCTCAGTCATCAGGATTGTTCCGTCGGAGACCTCTATGGCTGTGAAACCAATACTTTTCATCCTGTTCAGGTATTGTTCCATTTTATCCTGCAGGATTGCCACCTCCAGGAAGGTCCCCCCCGGATATACATCCACGCCAAAGGATTGGATTAAATGGACTTTCTCTTCCAGGATCTCAGGCGGATATAATGCCGATGTGCCAAAACCAAACTTTATAAAATCAATGTAAGAGGAGGATATTTCAAGCAGGTCTTTCGTTTCGACAAGGCCCGTGCCTTTGTCTATAACCATTGTTACACCGGTATCTCTCGGCTTTTGGATCCTCTCTTTTGCAGGAAAGAAAATTATACCTTCCCAAGTATTTTTTATTTTTTCTCCCAAAAAAGACACCTCCTGGCGCAAGGATGATCCGGATACATATTTTGGTTTAAAACTCATCACAATAACGTATTCTAGTAATAATTGGCTGGTTACTTGTCAAAACAAGTTATATTCAGGTTATAATGTCTTATTTATCTATTTTTGCCTATTATTTACCTGCAGTGTTTTTGTCCCCGATTGTTATTTCTTTAGTCCGGATAAAAAAAACCGCCACAAGAAAAGCTGCCGCCGCCAGTGATGCAGATCCCAAAAACATAAATAACTCACTCTTTTTCATAAGCAGGCTAAACAGAGGCGGGCCGATGGCAACCCCCCAAAAGCGGACCCCTCCGTAAAGAGAGGTCACCAGGCCGCGTTTTTCACTTGCTGTTACGCTGGTTATTACAGTATTCAGGCAGGGCAGGACGAATCCGGCGCCGACGCCAATTAAAGAGATAGCCGCAAAGAAAAAAATAATTTGTTTGAAAACACCCAGCGAAGCAAGGGCAGCCGCAATTACTGCCAGCCCGGATACCACGAGCCATTTTAATACCAGGGCATTTTTTTTAATAAAGATCATCCCTGTAACATACGAAGTGATGCAGAGGAACAAAACAGGGACAGCTAAAACGGCCCCTTTTTTGATCCCGTCATAATGGAAAGCTGTTTCAAGGTGATCCGACAAAAAGAAAAGCACACCGAATAAAAGAAGCAGCGCTGTCATCCCCCCAATAAATGAGGACAGCAGCAGGACCGACTTTTTCTCAAACAGGGACAGGAATGATTTGAAATACTGCCCTATACCCTGGTCCGACTTTTTGGAAGCAGCTTCTTTAGTCAGCAGCCAGATGCCTAAAACAACGGGGATGACGGCAAACGGTAAAAAGAGAAAAGCCGCGTACCAGCTTAATAAACCAAGCAAAGCACCCAGAACCGGACTGACAACCTTGCCAAAACCGTTTGCCGCCTCAATTACACCGAGGGCTTTCGGACGCAGTTTTCCAATATAAAGATCGCCGCAAAAAGCCATCGCCACGGGAGCAGTTCCGGCTGCCCCGATCCCCTGAAGGACACGGCCAAGAAGAATAATTGAAAATGCGGCATGTTTAAAAAAAAGAGCTGCCAAGCCTGCCAGGACTCCACCCAGACCATAAAGGATGAGGGAGGGGATAATTACTTTTTTACGGCCGTACCGGTCTGATAAAAAACCCGCCAGGGGGATGACCAAACCTGCCGGGACTGAAAAAAGTGTAATCAGCAGGCTTACTTTTAACTGCGTAAGACGCAGGGCGCTTTTTATCTCGGGCAGGACGGGAATCAGAAGCGAATTGCCCAGCACCATGATAAACGCGACACTGCTTAAAGCAGCAAGGACCGCAACCTGTAATTTATCCGGGCCGCTATTCTGGTCGTTCATCTTAGCTTATCGGCTTATCCTTTTCTTATATTTTAGGACAGGGGTTTTGCTATTTGCAAAAGCAGGTAAAATTTGATGTGGAATTAACCTTTAGCCCGGAAAAAAATTGAAGCAAAGTAGCCAAAAACAACTGCGGCGGTAATTCCTACCGCGGTTGTAGTTATTCCGCCGCTGAACACACCGAGCAAGCCTTTCTCCTGAACCCCCTGAACGGCGCCCTGGGCAATTAGATGGCCGAAACCGCTCAACGGGACCGTCGCTCCCGCTCCCGCCCAGTTAACCAGCGGCTGGTATAAGCCGAAAGCGCTGAGCAGCGCTCCGGCGGTAACAAATCCCACAAGTATATGAGCGGGAGTAATTTTATAGCTTGTCAAATCCATCAGCAGCTGGGCAACCACACATATTAACCCTCCAACAAGAAAAGCCTTTAAAAAAATCACCTTCAATTACCCCCTTGATTAAGACTCGATCAAGATTCCATGACCTATGCCGGGAATAGTTTCTCCCTGCTGTGTGCTGCAGGGGCTTAAGAGAGCCCCGGTACCCACTACGAACATGCGTTTTAAACCTCCTGCAGCCATTTCCTTGAGAAAGTGGCCGCAGGTAACCACACCGACGCAGGCACATCCGCTGCCGCCGGCATGAGTGTCCTGTTCGGGAAAGTAAATCATTGCCCCGCAGTCCTGATAACGGTCATCAATATTAAAACCTTTTTGTCCCAGCAAGCTTACCACTAGTTTGCGGCCGTAGATGCCAAGATCGCCCGTAAGAAACAGATCATAATCACCCGGCTGCCGCCCGGTATCCCAAAGATGCCTGGCGATAGTATCCGCAGCTGCCGGGGCCATTGCGGAAGACATATCCAAAGGGTCACCCTGCCCCAGGTCGACTACTTTTCCGATTGTCGCGCTGGTAATCCTCGGCCCGGCCCCGCTGCGCGCCAGCACTATTGCCGAGGCGCCGGTAACTGTCCACTGAGTGTGTAAAGGACGCTGGACCCCCTGCTCGATTGGAAAACGGAACTGCCTTTCCGCCGAACCGTAATGGCTTGATGTACCCACCAGCACATATTCCGCGAAACCGCCGTCAAGAAGCATCGAACCTATTGCGCTGCTTTCCAGCATCGTCGAGCAAGCCCCGTATAAACCCAGAAAGGGTATCCCAAGATCGCGTGCTGTAAAATTTGCGCTGATGATCTGGTTCAGAAGATCGCCCGACAGCATGTAGTCGATATTTTCGGGAGTCAAACCCGCCTTGCGGACAGCGTTCTGCATAACCTCCAAAAGCATCCTGCGTTCCGCTTTTTCCCATGTTTGTTCACCGTAATAATCATTGCCGATAACTTTGTCAAAACTTTTTGCTAAAGGTCCCTGTCCTTCTTTTTGACCGGCTATTGTCGCCGCAGCAATGATTACAGGCGGATTTTGGAACCATACTGTTTGTTGGCCAACTTTTTTAGGCGCTGTCACAAAAGCCCTCCTAGCGGAAAAGATAATAGAAAATCCCGATAGCCCAACCCGTAACGATGCCAAAAACAAGCACCGGTCCCGCAACTGTAAATAACCTTGCCCCGACGCCAAGAACCAGGCCTTCCCCCCTGTACTCCATCGCCGGAGAAACCATGGAGTTGGCAAAGCCGGTAATCGGCACAATTGAACCCGCCCCGCCCACTTTGGCAATTTCGTCATATACACCCAGGCCGGTAAGCAGAGCAGCTAAAAAAATAAGAGTGGCTGATCCGGCAGCTCCAGCTTCCTGCAAACTTAGACCCAAACCCTGATAAAGGTTTAAAAAAACCTGCCCGATTACGGCTATCAAACCGCCGACGACAAAAGCCCCGGCGACATTGCGCAGCAGGGGAGGTTTGGGCCTGATCTCCTTCACTATTTTGGCGTATTCTTTTTTTTGTATTTCCAGCGGTTGTGTTTCCATTACCTGAACCTTTCTTTCTTTTTTTATAATTTCCCTCATCTTAATATGATTTATAAGTGGCAATTACAGGCTTTGAGAAAAAAAGGGGCGGATTTTCTTCCGCTCCCCGTTTCGTGGCTTTTAAGTTGAAGAATTTTCATTTTTCTGCTGGCGCCGCTTGAAGCGGCATGAATGTGTAATTATATCTTTTGAGCAATTTTAACATTGGCTTTGTAATCGGTTACCTGGCCTTTATCTACATTGGCTGTAAAATTAACAACCTCCACTCCCACTATTTCACCAGCCGTTTTAGCAGCTTCATCAACGGCGCTCTGCACTGCGTTTTTCCAACCGCTGGGAGATGATCCGACAAGCTCTAATACTTTGATCTGCATTTTAAAAACCCCCTCGCTAAATTATTTTTTTTATTTTGTGCGGAGAGATTTTTTTTATTCATGTTATTTCCTCGCGGTTTTCCAGCATATCCTTAAGTCTCCTTAAAGCCTGTCTTTCCAGCCTGGAAACCTGCACCTGGGATAAATTTAAGCGGCGGGCCACTTCAATCTGCGTCTTATCTTCAAAAAACCTCCACATTAATATTTTCCTGTCCCTTTCCGGGAGGTACAGCAACAATTCCTTAATTGCCATCCGGTCCAGGAGCGGAAGCTCGTCGTTATTTTCTCCGTGCAGCTGATCAAGCAGATAGATGGGGTCGCCTTCATCCTGATGAAGCGTTTCATAAATAGAGGCAGGCCATTGGGAGGCTTCAAGAGCTGTGACAACTTCTTCCCTGGATACACCCAGATCCCCGGCAACTTCTCCGATTGAAGGTTCGCGCCCTAACCGTCCGGCCAGCCGTTCCCTTGCCTTATGCACTTTGAAAGCCAGTTCCTTGATGGAACGGCTGATCTTAACCGGGTTGTCATCCCGTAAAAAACGGCGTATTTCCCCAACGATCATCGGTACTGCATAAGTGGAAAATTTCACGTCATAATTCAGGTCAAACTTATCAATGGCTTTCATCAAACCGATGCAGCCAATCTGAAAAAGGTCTTCCAGTTCGTATCCGCGGCCCTGAAAGCGCTTAACGAGGTTAAAAACAAGTTTAAGATTGCAGTTGATCAATCTTTCCCTGGCATTAACATCGCCCGCCTTGGCGGACTGAAGCAATTGGCGCATTTCCCCGTCCTTAAGCAGCGGGAAACGGGGCAGATTCATTTCCAGTAACTTGTTGCCCATTGAACAACTACCTACCTTGATTTTCAGCTGGTTAAACAGTAACCTTCGAAATTGCCGACTTAACCATAGTCACTGTTGTTCCCTCACCCGGGGTAGAATCGACATGCAGGCTGTCCATAAACGACTGCATAAAAACAAAACCAAGGCCCATCCGTTCCGGATCTGTCGAATAAGTAAGCTGCATAGCTTTTTTAACATCCGGGATGCCTACGCCGTGATCCCAAATTTTTAATTCCAGAGCTAAATCACCAATTGACATGCTGATAAAAACTGTACAATCAGTTCTGTTTTCATAACCGTGTACAATAGCATTAGCAACCGCCTCAGAAACAGCCACCTTTATTTCCTCAAGATCGTTTAAGGTAAAATCAAGCTGTGCGGCAAAGGCGGCTACTGTTACCCTGGCAAAAGCAACATTGGCGGGAAGACTTTGAAATTCAAGTTGAGCGTGATTGATTACCTGCAAATTTTAACGCCTCCTTACCCTACCCTGGAAAGGGCGGCTTCTTCAGAAGAATATTCTTTCATTATGGTCAGCAGTCCCGACAGGGCGAGCACGCGCCGAACCTGCGGCTGCGCTCCCACCAGTAAAACTTGTCCTCCCTGTGCGGATACGCGGTTATAGCGTCCCAGGATTACGCCCAGACCTGAGCTGTCAATAAACGTAACATTTCTCAAATTAATCACCAGGTGTTTTGTTTTGCTTTGATCAAGCATGCCTTCCAGAGAATTACGCAAAAAATCCGTTACACCAAGGTCAAGCTCCCCCTCAAGCCGGACCAGCAGTGTATCCTGGTTAATTTCAACATCAAGACTCAATCAGCTTTCATTCCTTTCGTCAAAAAGGTGTTGCTAAATCTTACCATATTTTGCGTCAAAAGGCAATAAAAACGCTTCTTCCTTGAAAGAAGCGTTTTGTTTAGCAAGTAGGGACGGTTCTTGCTTGCCTTGCCTTTAGCAAGCAAGAACCGTCCCTACTTGCTTACTTGATGAATTTTTCGTCCTTCTTCCGGGGCATGCATATTTATTACTTACCAGCGGCCGTGAAGAGCCTTGTTAATCTGCCGCATGAAGCCGGCCCTTGGTATTTCCCCGCCGGCAACAAGCGGAACCGAAAGCACTTGCCGGTTATCTTTTAATACTTTGTAAGAGCCAAGCCGCTGGTCTTCGGCAACGGGCGCTGTAATCCGGCTGGGCAGTTCCAGGCTGGTTGTGAATCCTTTTTCTTCTCCCCTGGGCACTACGATGATTACCTGTTCTTTAGTAACTGCCGTAGCTTTGTCCTCAACGCCCCTGCTTACTTTAACTTCGCTGACCTTTTCACCGCGTGAAGCAAATTTCACCGCTTTGTATCTCGCAAAGCCATACTTGTAAAACTTTATCGACTCCCTGAAATGGCTCTGCGGCTCGGGAGTTCCTAAAACAGTAACGATCAGCCTTAAATTATCTTTTATTGCTGATGAGGAAAGGCAGTATTTAGCTTCCTCGGTCCAGCCCGTCTTCCCCGAATCAACCCCGTCATACCACTTCAGCAGCTTGTTAGTGTTCCAGAGTTTAAACTTTCCTCCCCGCAGATCATATTCGTAAATTGAGGAAAGTTTTACAAACTGCGGGTGTTTAATACACTCGCGCAATATTTCCGAAAGGTCGTACGCAGAAGAATAGTGGCCTTTTTCCGGAAGGCCCGTGCAGTTTACAAAAAAAGTGTGTTTTAAACCCATATCGGAAGCGCGTTTGTTCATCAGCTGGACAAAAGCTTCTTCCGTACCTGCAATATGTTCCGCCAGGGCTACACTCGCATCATTGGCGGACCCTATGGCGACAGACAATAAAATTTCTTCCATGCTCATTTCTTCGTCAGGCTCAAGATAGATCTGCGACCCGCCCATCTCCCAGGCATTTTCACTTGCCACAACACGATCGTTGAGTTTAAATTTACCTTCTTCTATAGCTTCAACCGCCAGCAGCAACGTCATTATCTTGGTTACACTGGCCATCGGCAGTTCCTTGTCAGCCTCTTTGGCAAACAGAACCTTGCCGGAATAGGCGTCCATCAACACGGCGGATTCGGCTGTGGTCTCCAGGGACGGAGCCGCCTGACAAACGTTTTTGGGAAGAGCAGCCAGGCAAACCATACTCAGACTCATTAAAAAAACAAGAAAAACAGCACCCGTCTTTTTTAAAAACATTTTTTAACCTCCCTATAACTGTCTGTCCTAACATTCTTTTAAAGTTATTTCTATTATGCGAGAGAAAATCAAACTTATACCCTACTTCGAACTGTGTAATTTTTCTTGATAATCATAAGCCAGCTTGCTAATTCTTGCTATATCACGGAAACCTTCATCCAAATCCTTTACACCGCTGGAGAGAACAACGAGAATATACGGGCGCGAACAGAATACGACGCCGGCGTCATCAGCAACCCCTTCATCAAGATCGCCTTCCTTATGAGCAACCATAACATTCTCCGGCAGTAAACCGGGGAGGCCGACATGATAAATTGAATGGGACAGATCATCAAGCAAACGGTTTCCTTCAACAGGGCGCCGTCTTGCAAAATCCAGAATTTCCTGAACGTAAAGACCCATGTCCCTGGCTGTGGTAAGGTTACGCCCGCCCGGATAAACTGTCTTCCCGCCAAGCCCCTTCATAAAGTTGATGAAATTTTCACGGCCCAGGCTCCGGGCCAACATGCGAAAAGCTATGTTATCACTGATTGTCAGGGAAAGAGTATTCAAAGCGCGGACAGAATAACGATCCCCTTCCTTGGCGTAATAACGCAGGACCCCGTTTCCCCCCTCATAATCCGTAAACTGCTGATATGTAAGACGGGTATCCCAGTCAATCTTTTTTTCCGCTGCAAGAGTGGATAAGTAAAGGGAAAACGGCATTTTTACAGTGCTTGCCGCTATCATCGGATTATTTTCATTAATACCGAAACTCTTTCCCGAGCCTAGATCCTGAAAATAAATTCCGTATGAGTTACCCGGTCTTTGGGCGACAAATTCTTCAATTTGTTTTTTAAGCGGCGCATAATTCGGCTCCTGCTGAGAGGAGGCTGCCGGATCCTGGAAAGCCGAACAGGAGCCAATTAAGAAAAACAACAAAAGAACAGCCGAAAGATAAATTTTTTTAGGCGCCATTTTTATTAAACCCCTTCTTCAGAAAAATAATTTGCAACGCCCCTGAATATTGCCCAGGATGCCCTGGTCTGGTAGAAAGGTTCTGTTAATTCCTTCTCCTCCTCAAGGTTGCTTAAAAACCCGACTTCTACGATTACAGCAGGCGCTCTTGAATTTCTGCAGACGAAAAAATCGCCCGGAAGCGCCTCACGGCCTGAATCAACCAGGCAAATGTTAAGCTGGGACTGTATGCTTTTGGCCAACTTTTTCCCTTCCACCGAACCTGACTGATAAAAAACCTGCGCGCCGTATTCCCCGGAACCTGAAAATGAATTCAAATGGATGCTTAAAAGAACATCGGCGCGGGATTGCTCCGAAATTTTCACCCGGTGTGCAAGATCTTCCACTTTATCCGGGACATTGCCGGCGCCATTGCCGGGTTCTTTATCCTTGTCCCGGGTTAAAACAACCTTGGCGCCTGATTGCCTGAACAAAGAAGCCAGGCGCTTGCTGATGGATAAAGCAACGTCTTTTTCAAGTACGCCCGATGACCCGACAGCCCCCGGGTCTATTCCGCCATGCCCGGGGTCCAGAACAACCGTGCGTTTGATCATTTCAAAAGATGTAACCGGCTGCGCGGCCAAATTCAAATCTTTTACAGGCTTTTCCGCACCCAGACCCGTTCCAGGCAAACAAACCATTGCCGGAGCTAACAAAAAAAGGATAATTAAATATTTTTTCACAGGCTCCCCCAAAATCAAAATCTCTTTCTTAAATTAAGAGTTTACAATCTCACAAACATTTATGTTTTTTAAGAGCCGTTATTTTTTTACAGTATAAATAATAAAAACCCCCTGCCGGAATGTTCAATATCATGAACTTTCCTAAAAAGCACGAGGTTTTTCAACAGGATTTTTATAAAACTGCAGTTATTAAGGTTTGCGTGAATATATTTTTATAAATCTTTCCAGGGAACGATCATAGGTTCTTTCATCTTCCGGAGGGAAAAAGCAGCCCGGCAACTGCCGCATTTTCCAGTGGTATTCGACGCATTCACAGCACTTCCCCTTGCGTGAGCATGATTCGTATGTACAGGGGCATTTTTTCTTGTTCAAATCAACATGGCACTCCATTGATTAATCTCCTTTTTTACATGCGGATAGTCTGCTAAAATTATAATGGTGGGAGAAAGGGGTTGTAAATATGCAAGTAGCAGAGTATATGAAACTGCCTTATACCAGAATCATTCAGGAAGTGAACGACGAAAGCGGGCATTACTTTTACGGCAGGATAATGGAGCTGGATGGTTGTCAGAGTACCGGGGAAACACTGGAGGAACTATATAAAAACCTCAATGAAGCCCTGGAGGGATATAGATATATTGAAACCAAAATTGAAAACAACCTGGAAATTCCACGGCCTGCCCACCAGGAAGATTATAGCGGCAAGTTTATAGTAAGGGTTCCGAAATCCCTGCATATGAGGTTAGTTGTAGAAGCCGAAAGAGAAGGAGTTTCCCTAAACCAATACGCACTTTACAAACTAGCCAAATAAAGCATACCCAAAAACTAAATAGTTTACAACTAAAATGAAAGGCACTCGCAAGGGTGTATTCGTTTTTAATCCGCAAATTTCATTTGATGCAGAGCGTCGGTTCAAATAAATTATTTTAGTCAGGAGTTAAGCAAAATGGAGCTTATAGAGAAATTCGAAATCGCGGCCCAAGCCATTCAAAATGCCGGGGCATTGGTAATCACCGCCGGTGCGGGAATGGGTGTGGATTCAGGATTGCCCGATTTTCGCGGCCATCAGGGCTTCTGGAATGCCTACCCGGCATACGAGCGACTCGGCATGAGCTTTATCAGCGCCGCCAACCCTTCCCACTTTGAGGCAGACCCGGCTTTTGGCTGGGGGTTTTACGGACACCGCACAAATCTATACCGTTCCACAATTCCTCATCAGGGGTTTAATCTTTTACTGCAATGGATCTCTAATTATAACCTGGATTATTTCGTGGTAACCTCGAATGTAGACGGACAATTTCAAAAAGCAGGCTTTAGTGAAGAAAAGACCTGGGAGGCGCATGGTTCTATTCACCATCTGCAGTGTGTAAAGCCATGCGGTACGAATATCTGGAGCAACAAAGAAGACGTACCCGTTGATGAAAGCACCATGCTTGCCGGGCGTATTCCGGAGTGCCCCCGCTGCGGCGCAACAGCCAGACCGAACATCCTCATGTTCGGAGATTATTCCTGGCTGAGCAAACGTTCGGACGACCAGGAAGACAAGTTTCAAAATTTTTTAAACGGCCACCGCCAGGATCTTCTTGTCGTAATTGAGATGGGCGCCGGAACGGCAATCAGTACAATCCGCAATTTAGGCGAGCGGCTGGGTTCAAGCCGCCGGGCCCTGGTAGTTCGCATCAACCCGCGGGAACCTGAAATTTCAAAGCCTCATTTATCAATTGCCTGCGGCGCGCTGGAAGGCTTGACGGGAATTCAGGAGGCTCTCTCAAAAGACAGCGATTCTTAAACTGGTTAATGCCTGAAATTAATAACACGCGGTTTTAATAAAATCAGGTTGTTATGTTCTTCCTCCAGACTTTCGACGAAGACATCGGCAATCAAAGGATCAAACTGCAGACCGGCATATTTTTTAATCTCGTCAACAGCTTTTTCCTTGCCAATGGCATTTCTGTACGGACGATTGCTGGTCATTGCCTCATAAGCGTCCGCGATTGCCAAAATCCGGCTTTCCAGCGGAATTTCTTCGCCTTTCAGCCGCAAAGGATAGCCCTGCCCGTTCCACCACTCATGATGTTTGAGAATCCAGTCCGCTATCGGCAGAAGATCCGGCGCCGACTGGGCGATACGGCTTCCTATCTCACAATGGCGCTGCATTTCCAAAGCTTCCTCAGGGGTCAGGGGGCCGGGTTTAAATAATATGCGATCTGCCAAACCTATCTTGCCTATATCATGAAACCTTGCCAAAAGGCGGAGGTCGGATAACTTATAATCCGGCAGGCCGGCTGCCCTTGCCAAATTGGTAACCAAATCCTGCAGCCTCTTCGAATGATTGGCAGTAATGAAATCCCTGGCTTCAAGTGTTTTCATCAGGGCCTGCACGATTGTGCTGCGCGCGCTGCGGCTGCGGTGCAGTTTTTCCCGCGACATATTATTATCCGCTTCTTTAAATAGATCCAACATACTGCAAGATGTTCCGCTGCAGACAGCGAAACCTATCGAAATGCTCAAGGGCAGTTCGGGGTGTTTCTCATTATATCTCTTTACGTTAAAGGCAATCCTATGGCAGGCGTTTTCAACCTGGCGCCTGTCGCAGCCGGGCAAAAGAACGGCAAATTCATCTCCGCCGATTCTCGATACCATATCCCCGGTACGGAAAGGATTCTTAATTACTCCTGCGGCAGCAACCAGCAAGCCGTCTCCGGTATTGTGGCCAAAGGTGTCATTGATCAGTTTAAGGCCGTCCACGTCGCAAATAATCATTCCAACGGAAGTATGCCGCCCCTCTCCCAGGCGGCGCATCTCCTCTTCAAAATAAGCTCTGTTATAAAGCCCGGTGAGCGCATCGTGCATGCTCAAGTAAGTAAGGTGCTCTTCAACTTTTTTCCTTTGAGAAATGTCGTTCATCACAAAAAGAATGCATTTTTCCCCGCTTAAATTTATTGTATCAGCGGAAAGCAGTCCTACACATCCATGCCCGTCCTTTTTATTGAACTTTATTTCAAGGTTATGAATTACTTCCTGCTCCTGAATCATCTTGATCGCTTTCGTATAGGCCATCAGATCCGTCCAAAAATTAAGCTCAGCCACTGTCCGTCCGATGACCTCCTGTCTTATATACCCTGTAGCATTCAAGAAACTATTGTTTACATCGATAACTCTGTGATCGGAACGGCCTATAATCAGCATGAGGTTTGGGCTGGCGCTGTATGCCTTCGAAAAACGCTCCTCTGATAAACGAAGTTCCTCTTCCGCTCTTTTGCGCTCAACCGCATTAACCAGTACTTCACCAGCCATTTTAACAAGTGAAACGACCTCGCCGGTCCACTTCTTTTCACGGCGGACAGTATCAAGACCAATAAACCCTACCATAAGGCCGCCATATGTTATTGGCGCAACAATAAGCGAAAGAACGTCGTTCTCTAGAAGAAATTCTTTTTCGGCGTAGTTTTCCGGGGGGAGGTCTTTGACTTTGGAAAAACAAATATTTTCATTTTGGTTAGGTTTCTTTAACCACCACGAAAAACTTTCAGCCAAAAATCTGAGGTAGCCGGCAGGCAACTCTACACCCTGAGCGCTCCAATTGTAAGCCGCATAATTTTTATTCTCCCCATCCTTGTTGAAAAACAAAAAATAAGCGCGGTCAGCTCCTGCATATCCTCCAACCGTTTCCAATGATTTGTGTATGCCCCCGTCTATTTCGTCCAGAGTAAGGCTGATAAATTTTGTTGAAATAATCTTAACCATTTTCTCAAGGGAAAGCCGGCTGTTCAACTCGCTGCGCCGCTGCGCCTCTATATCCGAAAGCCCTCCGATAAACCAGCTTATTAAATACATCATACAGACTATAATTAATTTTGGTTCTTCGCCTGAAAGTTGAATGCCGAATACTCCGGCAGGGAAAAGCTTATCGCAGAAAAATAAAATGCCGGCACATATGGTTGACATAATCAATCCGGCATTCTTGCCCATTATTGAGGAAGTGACCAGAATGGGTAAAAAAAACGCCACCCAACTGTAAGACAGTTTGCCTCCCATGATAAATAAAGTTAGCATGGCAATTATCAAAGAGAAAATTATATAAAAGAGATCAGCCCAGGATTTGGTTTTAAATTCCGGTGATTTTGGATCTCTGATCAGCGAAGAAGTTTTTGTAAAATAAAGAAAAACGCCGCCAAAACAAACCATACTGACTAGCAGAAAAAGTCTTATATTGACGGCAGGGAACAGTTCTTTTGGATGCAGGTTACTGCTGTAGATAAACAAATATATTAAGATAAGCAAAGAAAATAAGTGAGCGGCGCTGACGTGGTCACGTATTTCTTTTTTCTTTTCGTTATCTGAATTCATTTTATTAACTCTCCAAAGCTATACCCCTTTTTTACATTCTTAGCCGGTCTATAAGCAAGTTTTTATAATGCCCCGCTGAATCCGGGCCGGAAAATAATTCTTTCCTGGTAATAAGTCTCGCTCCGGTCTTTTAAGATATTATGCTGGGAAAAATCCAAAAGCTTTTTTTGGAATGCGATATTTGTCTGATTACCTGTCAGGTCGTGCTCGCAGTATGGACAAATCCACCTGTCCCTGGAGCTTGAACTGTAACTTTCACCGTTGCAAAAACTGCAGTGTTTTTTAACCATTTTGATAACCCCTTTTATTTAGTATCTCCTCTAAAATGTTGTTTCTGATATTTTAATATTCGGTGAAGTGTTCTCAAAACTTGAGGCTGGACAAGCCTTTTCCGGCGCCAATTATTTCATGAAGAAAACGGCGCCGGCGCCAGCGTGCCTACCTTGTTCACTGAATACTTACCTTGCTGGAATTACGGGAGTATTTTTCCCTGATAACCAGGCAAAACACAGTTAGAAAAATTTTTTCCTTGATCCTTGGAACTTTCGGGAAAATTTTTGTGTCTAACAGATTAGAGTTTAATTTTTTAGCCAGTCAATCAAATATCAGATGCACCAATGTACGCGGCTCTACTCTTAAAAAACAACGAAGCATCAATTAAAGGAGGTGTTGGGGCTTTAAAAGGGAAAGCCGGCCCGTTATTAAAATGAAGTTATTTAATTTCTAAAATAGGAGGGAATTATTTAGTGCGCAAATCTAAAAGACTAATTGCTATTTTAGCAACAGTTGCCTTACTGGTAACAATGCTTATCCCGATGACCGCCGTTCCTGCGCTGGCCTCGGGCAGCATCTCTGTTTTATCCGTACCGTCCCTTATTGATGACCCTACGAATCCACAAATCGCAGGTACAGTTAAAATCACCGTGCCGGCCGGATCACTTAAAAAAGGCGACAGTGTACTTTTCAAACTACCTGATGGTTTTAACTTCTTTACTGCACCTAAAACTGATGATACTACTGATCCTCCAAAGCATTTAGCATTTGCCACCACGCAAGGAGCAAATGACAACTACGTTTTGGTAAATCCTACGATTTCCGGCGGAGATCCTAACGGCCTGACGGCTGATAAGGTTCTCGTAACCGTGATTGATGCCGAAGATGAAGTCCAAATCACAGCTGATGCTGCCCAGGACGTTGTCAACGATTTCGTCATGTTTATTTACTTCGGCGGATTAGAAGTTGAAGAAGGAACCAACGATGACTGCGTGGTAAACTTTGACGCTGCCGGTTCCTCGTCATTCCCGATTGGCGATGTGACTATTGCCAAGTGTTCAACTACCGGTAAAGTAGTCCTTGCACCATCCGGTCAGGACACCTCCAACAGTGACTTCGATTTTGACCTTCGGGTGAAGGAAGAAACTGCCGGCTCTCTGGAGATCGGTAAAGACTCTCTTGATCTTGAACTTCCCGACGGATATGTCTGGACCAGCCCCACACTGAATAATTTCTATGTTGCGCCGCGTTGGGGACAAGGCATCTTTGTTGACGTACGGTATAATAATAACAAGGATACTTTATACCTTGACTTCGAAGGCGCTGACCGTGATAAAGGCGGAGCTTTAGATTTTGACGCAAGTGAGGTAGGTAAAGATACCACTGAGGCTTCCTGTTGGGATATAAACGGATTCTTTAAATTCACAGTCGATGACGAAGAAGACTGCGAAGTAGGCGCCATCATGGGCCAGATAGGCGGCGAGAGCAACACTAACGTTACTGAAGGACCTCTCGGAACCTTCGGCGAATTTGGCAGCAAGGTTTCCGCTGAAGATGTCCAGGATGACCTCATTGCCGGTCAGGCTGAGCAGGAAATCGGCGACTTAATTATTGAAGAGTCTTTGGAACAAACTCTTGTTGAAGGCCGTACAATTACAGTTACCCTTCCCGCCGGAGTGGCCTGGTTCCCGGTATATGACTATGCTGTAAACGGTGGAACGCTTGGCGACCTGGCCGACTTCGATAAAGACGAAGGTTGCTTTGTTGAATTCTCAGCGTTCTCCGGAACAGATGACCGCACCGCCAAGTTCATTGTTAAAAATGACTCAAGCGATGCAGCCAAGATCAAGCTGAAGAACTGCAAAGTTTCCATCGAGGCCGGTTTTGAAGGCGACCTTAAAGTAACCGTAGGCGGAACTGCCGGCGTAACAGGTGAAGCTGTTCTCGGCACTGTGAAAGCTCCGTGTACAGCAACAGCTGACGCCACTCCGAGCGTTATCATCGGCGCTTCCGGACAGGCTGCCGGTACTGCGACCATTAAAGAAAACATCAAGGAAGGCTTTATTGAAGGCGGTACTGTTGACCTGACCCTGCCCACCGATGTTGAATTCGACGGAACCCCGGATGTGAAAGTTACCGAAGGGAATCTGAAGATCACCAACATTATGCGCAGCTCGGACAACAGACATGTTTACTTCGACATTGACAGCAACAGCAGCACCCCGAGCACAGTCGTAGTAAGCAACATTAAGCTTAAGATTTACCGCACCGTTCCCGAGGGCGCCATTGCATTGAAAGTTAAAGGCGATGGAGCAGTAGAGACCTGTGCATACGATAAATGGGCCAATTCAGATGTTGCCGCAAAGACAACTATCGCTGTCTGCGCCACACCCGCTCCTAGCGATGAAAAAGCAACCGTGGTGTTCAAAATTAACGACACCAGCTTCACAGTTAACGGCGTAGCCCAGACCATGGACGTCGCTCCGTACATCAAAGACGGCCGCACCTTCTTGCCCGTCAGGTATGTTGCTCTGGCCTGTGGAGTATCAGCTGACAACATCCTGTTCAGCAACGGCAAAGTTACTCTGATCAAGGGCGACAAGGTTGTCCAGGTGACAATCGGCAGCAAGGTCATGCTCATCAACGGCGCCGCAATTGATATGGATGTAGCCGCCGAAATTTCCAACGGACGCACAATGCTTCCATTCAGCTTTATTGCCAGGGCGCTTGGAGCTTCGGTATCATTCGACTCAACTGCCCAGACCGTAACAATGACCATCTAAACTTAGTTATAAAAAAAACCGGGTTCCTTAAAAGGAGCCCGGTTTTTTTGCCCGTGCAAAATAATCTTTTTCCAAAAGACGCAAGTAGGGACGGTTCTTGCTTGCCTTACGGCTTTTCAAGGAAGCAAGGGACGTTCATTTTGCTTCCAATGAATGCATTCCTAACCGCCTTTGCAGTACCCGATTGGTCCTGTCTGAAGCAAGCCGGTGGCGCTGACGGCACGCAGCATTTAGGCAAACAATAATACGGCTCCCTAAGGATATTTAATAACTCTTATGGATCCCTCTCATAAACAGAGTGGAGCAACTTCAGTATCTGGAAGGGGTAGCTAGGGAGGC
>DOTD01000008.1 GCA_003513005.1 Desulfotomaculum sp. | reverse complement strand
GATCGATTTCCGGGGACTTTATAAATCGCCGGATATCATATAACCCCAACCCCCTATAAACCAGGTGCCTTTAACGCTGGGCTGATATCTTAGCCCAGCGTGTGGGTACCCGGAGCGAAGGAGAAAAAATGAACAAGGAATACGTAAAAATCCTCTTTGATCGCATCGGCACCGAATTGCGGATTCCGGCCAACCTCATTATTTGTGAGAGACATAAAGCCCAGCAGTACCTCGGGTGGGTGGAGACATTACGAGGCGCTAATTTTATATTTGTGAACCTTGAACTCCTTAAGGAAAAACTTGCTGAAGCCAAAGCCGTAAATGGGGTTTTGTGGTTTGACGACTTATCCTCCTGGCTGCAGGTCAGAAATATAAAAATAGCCCTATTCTGTGTCATTGTGCATGAATACACACATCTTTGTTTCCAGGGCTACCCTGACAGCCCAACCGGTCTAACCGAAAGCGATTATTTTGACCTGCTTAAACCCTTGGGTACCAGGGCGCAGATCATGGAGGTTTACAACCGTCCAGAGGCAAAAGAGGAACTATTTAGACGAAAAACCTGGGAGGAAAAAATACATGATGATGCGTTTTACACTCGTTTAAGGCTGAATATCTACCGGTGCGGAAATATCCTGGAAGAGATACAAGCGGATGGAGACTAGGGCAGGAGTATATCTCCTTCCTATACGAACCCGGCTGGGCTTCCCGCTTGGCCGGAAGTATTCTTTGGCCTTTTATATAAATATAAGTTACTTTTATTAAAATATTTTTAAATATTGTTCATAATAATAGTAATAAACCGATTAAGAAAGATAAGGGAACCATGAAAGAATTCATTAGGCGAATATGGACTTTTACAATTAGGTGGCTGTCCCTCTATAATAGAATTAATCAGAAAAATGATAAGGAGGCGACTTTCGATATGACAAGCAATTTTGTTAAAAAAATACATAATATTGAGTTGCCGCCTCATCAGCTCCGCGAACTGGGGTTAGAAAAAGACTGGCAAAAGAATGTATCTGAGCAATACATTGAGAAAGTTGTAAAGACTGCTGAGCGCTTTAAGAAAGATTTAAAGGAGCTGTCCAAGCGTTAAGGAAATTGAGTATCTTGAGCATTGGGAAATCCTTGTTATTCACTTTGTGATTGCCGATGCATATTTTGAAGAAAGAACCAGCGAAGAAAATGAATATGAAAAATTGGAATTTAGAAAAAGAGGGATTTTAAACCCCTCTTTTTTGTCATCAGCATTAGGCGAACCTAAACAGACTTTTAACATGGAAGACCTTTATCCTGATATTTTTTCAAAGGCAGCTGTTTTGATGCGTTCATTAATTATGAACCATCCGTTTATTGATGGTAATAAAAGAACAGCCACAATGGCGACTATCGTTTTCTTGGAACAAAACGGTTATATCGTAACAGCTCCGGATAATAAACTTTATAGACTTGCCATGAAAATTGTTAACCAGAAACCTACACCGACGGTAAATAACATCGCTAAAACATTAAAGAAATATTGTCAGCTAGTTGAGTACAAACCCCGCTCTAAATATGAAATGTATTGGGAGAAAGTCCGTAAGTTTTTAATACAAAAATAATCCTTACAGAATCACTTAAACGGTTTACCAAACAACCTGCCAACTGCTTTTTCCGGCTGCTCTTCTGGCAATGCGTTTGCCTATAGTCCCCTTTTGAACTGCTGAGACAACACCCAGGATCCGGCTGGCCTGGTATGTAGATCTTAATTTGACTGATCGGATTCCTCCCCTGGAGCATTATGACCGTTTCTTCAAAGATGATATTTCTCCTTTGGAGGATATTGTCGGGACGTGCCGGAATATTTATCAAGGGTAGCCTTCGGTTAATGACTGCCTGATCGGATTCCACACCGGTATGAATAGCGGGGAAAAATCCCCGTTATTTTTTTGTACTGAAGACCAGGGCAGCAAATCTGTGGAATTATTTTACGTGAAATATTTATGGAGCCGGTGCCGGGCGCTGCCATGGGACCGGACGGGCCGACGTATCAACCTCTTTTGTACCGCTTAGCGAACTATTTCCCTAAGCGGTTTTGATCAATGTTTGCCCTTTTCAGCTTGGGGAAATATTTCCTTAAGCTGAGGGTTGCTTCCCCCCCCCGTACTTATTGCTTGTCTTTATTTTCACCTTATGGAAATAGTTCCACAAGGTGCTTACCGAAAAATTTTCATTTGAGTGGCGGTTAACCTTTTCCAGTTGTGGAAATAGTTCCACAACTGGAAAATCGCTTAAGGAAATAGTTCCTGAAGCGGTACAAGTGAGACAGGAGATAGTATATACTAACGTCAAACCTGACCTTAGCGAAATCATTTCACTAAGGTATACAAATCCAAAAACAGGCTGCTTATGAATAGTCCTTACTAGGGAAATATTTTGCTTACTTGGGGGAAACCTTAAGGAAATATTTCCTGAAGGTTTATCACAGAACAATAACAATTTTCCCGTTAAGGAAATATTTCCTGAACGGGCAAAAGAAAGGCAGGCTCACGGCCAAACTGCACCTGGAAAAACGCAGCTAGCGAAATATTTCCCCAGCAGAGCGAAAAGGGCAAAAAATTCGTTAGCTGCCGGCAGATTTACTGCCCTGAAAATTAAGGTGAGTGAACAATTTACTGAGCTAAATTTTCAGCCCAGCAGGGCGCAGCTCCCCGGAAGCCTGCTGCAAAACGATCACCGCCTGGATTTAACTGTAAGTGAGAAAATGGAATTAGGGCAAATAATTGAACAGGCGCGTAACATGCGACAGGGGCAAAGAACTGATTTGGAACTTCCCCCAAGTTTGGGGGAAGTAAAACATGTTAAGGAATCAGCTGACATTGCTGCTAAAGCTGTAGATATGAAGCCAACTACATACCGTAAAGCAAAAGCCGTTGTCCTATCGGAATTGTGTATTCAAGGGTCATATCTGGTCATCGTAGATGGAAAGCAATGTTGGCCCTGGGGTTTATAACTACAAACGCAATAATCAGGGACTTCCATGACGAACTTGATGAGCAGGAAAAGCTTATTGCCTATAACCAACAGAGGGAGAAAACAAAGGCTCGAATCTTAACTGAGGCGTATAAGTTGAGAGAAATTGAGGCGCAACGGGCTAAGGAGAGACAGGCCAAAGGCCATTTTAATGCACCTCAATATGAACAGACGCCAGTTAAGGAAATAGTTCCTGAACTGGAAAAAGGTCAATCCCGTGACAGTCTTGCTCAAAAAATCGGGGCCGGTATGTCAGGGCGCACGCTTGAAAAAGGGGTGAAGGGGTTTAGGGCCGCAAAAGAAGGGGTATTCCCGGAAGAAAGGCCTTCGAGGTTGCCCTGTGAGGCCCTGAAAATAATTGTCTGGTATGAAGCATCCTGGAAAAAGTGAGTAATACCAAGGCGGGGAGGCCCTGGCGTTTGACATCCGGATATAGTGACAAGATTATTTTTTTCCCTCACACGTACAGGTAAGGAAGTGTCAAAGGTAACAGTCTGGAAGGTAATGGTACATTGATACCTTTGTCAGTTCTTACACCGGGTATTCACAGGAAAATATTTTTGATTACTATTCCAGGTAGCTAAAAAAAACCTGTGTGGGAGCGTTCTTCTCGTCGGGGATGCATTGAAACAAAGATACCATGACCGGAATTATAATCCGCTCAGGGGGATTATTAATACTCAGGCCCTTGCAGAAGGATGTCGATAATGCCGACACCCTTTTTTAAAAATATTATAGAAGAATACAAATAAGTATTGACAGTGACACATAAATACACTATTGTATTAATAATGACTATAAGAAAGGGGGTAATACATGGCACCAATAGAAAAATTGTATTCACCCGAAGAGGCGGCGCTAGTTCTTGGAGTGAATATCAGGACCATAACGAAATGGTTAAGGGAGGGAAAGCTAACCGGAAGTAAATTAGGCAAAGTATGGCGCATAGAGGAACAAGCATTAAAGGATTTTATTAATGCAAATAAAATTTAATAAAAGCGAAACAGGAAGGCCCGTCGCCAAACAGTCCCTTCCTGCCATACAGCAAACCCCCGTTAGGAGGTTAACCTTGTTTTTATTATAACCTCCTGGGGACAAAAAATAAAGGAGGTTTTATCGATGA
>DOTD01000007.1:2075-20198 GCA_003513005.1 Desulfotomaculum sp. | reverse complement strand
TTTTGTTACGGATCCTTAATACGCATCCGGACGTAGAAAGAATGATACGACACGTAAAAAAAGAAATTTAAGCTGCTGACGGCGGATTCAATTCCCCCACCTTACTTTCAGCTATGAGGGCGGATGTGAAAACATTTTCCTTAATTTTGCACACCCCTGATGAAAATGCATATCTCCGCCATTGAAATCTATGAAAGATTGCCATGGGGGTGTGCTTCATGTATCATTTTAACTAGTTTATTAAAAGGAAAGTGAAAATGGCAATCAATAGAAAATATGGTATTAACCCACGCTTAATCAGTCTGATTACCGGAAAGGATCTGTCCGAAATTCCAGACAGCCCGACTGCTTCCAAGCTGCCTGGTCATTATGGAAGAATTGTCGCCAAGGAAATGGACAATTTTCCAAGGGAATTTCCTGAAAATGTCCATAGTCTAATCTGTACCAGTTGTAATTATAAAGGCAATTATGACCTGGGTATGGTAGCAATAGATCATGAAAAGCTCAAGAATTTAAGGCAAAATAAATCTATGGACGGAGAAATCGCATCCCCGAGCATAATGGATTGTATCCAGGCCACCGGGTATTTTCGCTACCGCCAGTGTAATGCGGCGGGTTGCTGGAAGCTTTCCGGCAAGACTGAAATAGATTTTTACTTCGGCAGTTTCGCTGCCGCTATATTTTACAATAAAGATGCAGGCAAACAATCGTTTACTTACGGAGTTCTTAGCCTGGTTGACGGTAGCCGGCATCGCTGGGCGACAGATGTAGAGGAATATTATTTGAATAAACTGGCCGGGCAGCCTGCGGACTCTTTTACCTGGAACCGTCTGGCAAATTCTTACCTGAAGGGTGGGCGGCACGATCTGGCAGCTGTGGCCTTCGAACAGTCCTTGAAAATCGATCCTGCTCAGGTAGAATCTCTTTATTCTCTTGGCAGGATACTTCATGAGGCGGGTGAAGACGAGGCGGCTGTAGAATACCTGCATCAGGCGCTGATTAATGCTGGACGGTATGAGCGGATGAAAGCGGAAGATATGCGCGACATGTTAACGAGCGCAATGGAGTGTCTGCTTGAAATATATGAGGATTTTGAAATATTCTTTTCTGATCTGCCGAAGGCGCAGGATATGCTGTTGCCCGGCGAGACTCCGGGCAGTTCATATGCATTTAAGTCCATGGATCTTACTATATGCCCCGATGACTACAAAAGTCTCTATCCGTTGGCCGAAATGTATATAGGAAAACATCGTGACAAGTTGGCTGACGGAACGTTTTACAAGAGTATATCTAAAATGGACAAAAACCCCCTCTTTCCAGAGGAGGTAAGAGAGAAAAGATCTGGTAAGAAGAAGAAGAAGAAGAAGAAGAAGAAGAAGAAGAAGTAACCTCTTGCAAAAGAATAAAATGATGTATATACTAATTATAATGACGGTATATACATTTGAGGTAATAAAATGAAGACTAAATTGACTCCCATCAGATTTCCTGCCGAGCTCTTAGCCGAAATTGACAAGTATATAGAGGATGGCAATAGAAGTAAGTTTATTATTGACGCTGCCCGAAAAGAACTCTACAGGCTAAAACAAAGGAAAGCCATCCACAATGCGGCGGGCATTTTTGATGAGAAGGCTTATCCTGAACTAAAAACATCTGAAGACGCTGCAGACTGGGTAAGAAAAATAAGGGAAGAATCAGAGATCAGGAGGAAAGCTCTCTTTGGTGAGAGATAACGGTTTTCTTTTAGATACAACGATCCTGATAGATTTATTTCGAGGCCGCCAAGATGCCATAGTTCTTCTGGACAAGTTGTCACATGAAGGCTCTTTTTTTATTTGCGCCATAGTAGTAACAGAAATATTTTCAGGTGTCCGTCCTGAAGAACTATCCCGGGTCGAGGAGTTTCTTGAAGCGATGGGTTACGTTCAAATAGATTACAAGACTGCAAAAATGGCGGCGGGCCTGTACAAGCGGGATTTTCAGAGAAAAGGAATAAACCTCAGCATTTCAGACACACTTATTGCCACGGCCGCGGTCGAGAATTCTCTTATCCTGGTTACTAAAAACGTAAGGCATTTTCCGATGGAAGAGTTAAAAGTCATTGAACATTAAGAAGTTATCATGTTTGAAAGGATGAAAAAATAATCAACAAAGAACTCATTGTGATAATCCAGGCGCAGGGTTCGTTTGAACTTGACTGGCAGATAACTGCAGAACAACCGGCCGGAAGTCACCTGGCTTTCCAGGAAGAAGTATATAGACGTTTTTGGGAAAATGCCGGCGAGGCACTGATCTTCCTTGGCTTCGCAGATAAAAGAGCGGGTATGTCTGAATCACTTCATTATCTCAGACAGATAGCGGCTGCCTTTGTCAAGAAGCTGGCCCAGAATCCGGAAATAGAAGCGCTGCGTGAAAAAATCGTTGTTGAAATTGCCGGGGAAGAAATACAGCAGTTCTTGCAGAATGCGCCTTTTTTAAACGGCGCCGAATACCTGGATCAAACCTGGCTTGAAGATCTCTGGAAAAAGCTGCATCAGGCCTTTAGTACGTTGATTCAGGCTTACCAGGGCAGTGTCGGAGATTTTTTTGCCGCTTACAATCCTGATATTCATCTCGCCGGACGTGTTTACTTTCATCTGGTGGAGAGTAAAAAGGAGGAATATCCGTTTGCTTTTTTGGCAACTTATTCTGCGGCCGTCTCTAATGAGGGAAAATCAAAGCACCTGCCCCTGAAAAATGCCATTGCCGAATATGGCGAAAATAGCGGGAAGCTTTTAGAACTGCTTGCGACCGTGCACAAAGCCTCGGAAAGAAGCGCTTTTATTTCCGAACTGGTTGAATCGGGAGAAATATTTCATCCCCTAGGCCTGACAGCCGCTGAAGCCTATTCTTTTCTCAAGGAAATCCCGCTTTACGAGGAAGCAGGCATTTTATGCCGCATGCCCAATTGGTGGAGAAATAAAGCAACTTCCTTAAAAATGTCAGTTACTGTCGGCGATAAAACGCCTTCCCGTTTAAACCTGGAGGCGCTCGTGGATTTCAATGCGGAATTGTTTCTGGGCGGAGAATTAATTAGTGTCAGCGAATTGAAGAAGCTGCTTGCGGAAACAGACGGACTTGTTTTAATCAAAGGAAAATGGGTGGAGGTCAATCATGAGCGCCTGAAGGAAACGCTCAAGGCCTATGAACAAGCCCAAAAACTGATGGGCAAGACAGATATCAGTATGATTGAAGCCCTCCGCTTTCAATTGAATGCCCAAAAAATATTGAAGATTCCCGAAGAAGCCTGTGAACTTGAAGTTACGAATGGAGAATGGCTTAAAGCGGTTGTCAGCAAGCTGACTTATCCTGATACTATTGAAACTGTTACCTATGGCGCCGGTTTTCAGACCGTTTTGCGTACTTATCAGGAAAAGGGCTTAAACTGGCTTCATTTTATGAAAACTCTGGGGCTTGGCGCCTGCCTTGCCGACGACATGGGTCTGGGAAAAACCGTTCAGGTTATTGCCCTGCTGAATTATCTGCGAGCCAGGACGCAGGAAAAAGCTTTACTGGTTGTGCCTGCTTCACTTATCGGCAACTGGATCAGTGAAATTGCCAGGTTTGCGCCCGGCTTGAAATATTACGTGATTCACCCATCGGAAAATAAAATTCCGGAGAAGCAGGACAGCGCCTGTCTCGAAGAATATGACCTTTGCCTGACGACCTATGGTATGCTTTTGAAATACGATTGGCTGAAAAATGTAACCTGGGATTCCTTGATTTTGGATGAAGCCCAGGCGATTAAGAATCCGGACACGAAGCAGACAAAGGCTGTCAAACAATTAAAAGCCTCCTATAGAATTGCCATGACGGGTACACCGATCGAAAATCGTCTTGCTGATTTATGGTCATTGTTTGACTTTTTGAATAAAGGGCTTTTAGGAAGCGCCAGGGAATTCACCGATTTCACAAAGAAACTCACGGAAACTCCCGAGGGCTATGCCAGATTGAAGCGGGTTGTCAGCCCATTTATTCTGAGACGCTTGAAGACAGACAAACATGTTATTTCTGATTTACCTGAGAAAATTGAGATGAAAACCTATGCGACTCTTACTAAAAAGCAGGTAGTACTTTATAATAAGCTTGTCAATGAGCTTAAAATAAAGCTTGAATCTGCCGGGGATGGAATAGAACGCAAAGGACTCGTCCTTTCTTCGCTGATGAAATTCAAACAAATATGCAATCATCCGGATCAATTTCTCGGTCAGAATTACTATGCCGAGGAGGAAAGCGGGAAATATGCCAGGCTGAGGGAAATTTGTGAAACCATTGCCGGGAAGCGGGAAAGAGTCCTGATCTTTACCCAGTTTAAAGAGATTACCGGGCCGCTGAAGGACTTTCTGGAGACAGTATTTCAGTGCCAGGGACTTGTCCTGCACGGCGCCACAGTAGTGAATAAAAGAAAAGAGCTTGTGGCCGAATTCCAGGGCAGGAAATATGTGCCTTTTATGGTGCTCTCGCTTAAAGCAGGTGGTGTTGGGCTTAACCTGACGTCTGCCAACCATGTTATTCATTTTGACAGGTGGTGGAATCCGGCGGTGGAGAATCAGGCAACAGACAGGGCCTTCCGGATAGGACAGCTGAAAAATGTTATTGTACATAAATTTATAACGAAAGGTACAATTGAAGAAAAAATTGATCTGATGATTGAGGATAAAACTAAACTGCTGCAGGAAATCATGCCTGATGTTCAGGAAAACTGGCTTACCGAAATGGATAACAAGCAGCTCCTGGATTTATTCAGGCTTTCCAACTAAGGTTGCGAGGATTAAATATGTCATATTACGATTACGACGGTTTCCCGGAATATGTTCCTGTCGCGGAAAAACGCAGGCGAGCCCGGGAAAGCATGGAAAAATTAAGGAAGAAAAATCCGGATATTTCTCCGGTGATTATTTCGGGCAGCAAGCTGGCCAGAACCTGGTGGGGAAAATCCTGGAATGCCAATCTGGAGCGCTATTCGGATTATGCCAACCGGATAGGCAGGGGCCGCAGTTATGTCCGTCACGGAGCAGTTCTGGATCTTAAAATAACTGAAGGCAAGATCAATGCTCTCGTCAAAGGGAGCGCCGCCAAGCCATATCAGGTGAATATCAGCATTCAGCCCTTGGCCCGGGATATTTGGGAAGCATTGACCAACGATTGTGCCGGGAAAATCGATTCCTTGCAGGAACTGCTTGAGGGTAAATTCCCCAAAGCGCTTTCCGAATTATTTACAGCCATGGGTAAAGGCTTGTTTCCTGCTCCGCAAGAGATTTCTTTAAAATGCAGTTGCCCCGACTGGGCTGTAATGTGCAAACATGTGGCTGCGGTTCTGTATGGGATGGGAGCGCGGCTGGACGATGATCCCAGCTTGTTTTTCGTTCTGCGCAAAGTAGATATTAATGATCTTATTTCCGAAACGATCAGTAAGAAAGCCCGGACCCTGCTGGAAAAATCAAAAGCCAAAAGCCGCAGGGTTATCGAAGATACCGATATTTCAGATATGTTCGGGATTGAGATGGAAACGGGAACGGCCGGCAAAGCTAAAGAATCTGCCAGGAAAAAGAAACCGGGAGAATCCAAGGCGAAAAAGGCCTCCGGTAAGAGATTGAAACTCTCAGATAAGGACAGGCTTCTGATCGCGCCGTGTGGAATGAATTGTCATATTTGTACAGCTTACCTCAGGGAGAAAAACAAATGCCCCGGTTGCCGGGGAAGCAATTTGAAAAAGCCCGTTACCCGGGTTAAATGTAAAATTAAAACCTGTGAAGCCTTTGCCGGTAATAAAGCAGCTTTTTGTTCGGAATGTCTTGAATTTCCCTGTGTAAATTTGAAAAAATTAGATAAAAGGTATCGCACTAAATACAATATGAGTATGATTGAGAATCTGGAAAATATTAAAAAGCTGGGGATAGAAAATTTTATTAGAAATGAAGCAACAAGATGGCTTTGTCCTGTATGCGGAGGTACTATCTGTGTTCATAAAGGGTATTGTTATAACTGTAAGACCAGCAAACAGGAATAATTAGGAAGTTTCTAAGAATTTCCGCTGCATTAAAAAACATCAAACTTATAAGTTGTTGTAGTCCTTAATTTTATCTAAATCTCTGCCACATTTTTTACACTTAGGGGTATACAAAGAAAAGTCTGTTTGACAATCTGGACATTTCCAAATCCTGGCTTGTTCTTTAAGCCACTGATCGACTCCAATAGTTTTGATAGTCGTTAGGTTCTTTGGGATTATTTTTAAATGCGGCAAGTTGTGTTTATTCGAGAAATCCTGCAATAATTCCTTTGAAGAATAATGTCGAACAGTGTCAGTGAAAGTATAAATCATAAAACTAGAGGCCTTGACGCAGAGATCTTTACACTCTTTCGTGATTGTGCTAAACTAGGTTAAGGTTAGGCCTCAACTACATAACGCAGATCCCACTAGGGGCGCCTCCGGGCTGAGAGGCAGTTAAATGCCGACCCTAAGGACCTGATCTGGATCATGCCAGCGTAGGGAAGTGGAAAAATCGGACTTAAAACGCACTTCCATGGGGGTGTGTTTTTGGATCAGTATCCGTTGAGGCAGGAGAATGGTGAAAGTGAAGGGAGCACCGGTATGATCGGCAAAGTAAACGATGATTTTTTTAGAAGAACTGTTCTGCCTAACACAGGAGCGGCATCATCGCAAGTGGTGGTCGGGCCGGGCATGGGAATAGACGCAGCCGTTCTCAAGATCGGGGATGAATACCTGGCAATCGCAGAAGATCCGATTTTTCCAGGGCCGACCACATCCCCTGAAGAACTCGGTTGGCTGACCGTACATATTGGCGCCAGCGACGTGGCGGTTATGGGAATCAGACCGCAGTTCATGACCTATTCCCTGCTGCTGCCGCCCGGAACTCAGGAAGATTACGTTGCTGAATTAGTCAAGAGTATCAGTGAACATGCCCGTGATTTGGGGATGGCGATCGTGGGTGGTCATACCGGTTACTATGACGCTGTGACGATACCGACCATCGGGGGCATTACCGTCTGGGGTCTGGGTCGCGAATTCGTGACACCGGCAGGCGCCCAGGTAGGAGATGCGGTGTTGATTACCAAAGGAGCGGCTATTGAGGCAGCCGGGCTCCTGGCCTGTGAACTGGGACCGAAGCTGATGGCCGCAGGCATTGCTCTTGAGTTGGTAGACCGGGCGCGCAAACGGCTGCGAGAAATGTCCGTGGTGTCAGATGCCAGTATAGCCATCTCTGTTGGCGGTGTCCATGCCATGCACGACGCCACTGAGGGCGGGCTTGCCCGGGGCTTGTGGGAACTTGCCGAAGCTTCGCACGTCGGTTTGAGAATTGAACGCTTCAAGGTTCCGGCGCCGGAAGATATCCGGGTAGTCTGCGGCTGCTTTGGCCTCAACCCCTATGAGGTGATCAGCGAGGGTACGTTGGTCTTGACCTGCGCCTTTGAAAAGACCGGAGATCTATTGCAGGCCTTCAAAGAAGCCGGGCTGGATGCCGCTGTGATCGGCCGGGTGCTGCCGGCGGCAGAAGGGCGTTATTGGGTTGAAGCCGATGACCGAATAGAGGAACTTTTGCCTCCGCCGGTCGATCGTTTCTGGGAGGTCTTCTTTAATGCCCTGACGCTTAATGATGACACCCGGACTGCCAGAGAGAGAACGTTATGCCAGGAACTGGATCGGGCTGTCGGAGAGTTAAAGCAGGCCGGTATCGTTCGGCTGATCCCGGAGATTGGCGCCAATCTGGCCTTTGCCTTGCCGGAAGCTAAGGAACTTGATGATATTGCCGCTATTCCCGGACGACTCCTGCAAATGAAGGGCAGGGTGGCAACGCTGGGGGATGCGGAAATGGGATGCTCAAGACACATGGGCGGCGCCCTCCTCTTGGTGAAGGAGTTTTTCCCTGCTGCCCGCTGCATTATCAATCTGCATTACCATCCTTCAGTCCGTCAGGCTTGCACAGCACTGGGTTTTAATATCACCAGTATGCCGGAGCCACCTGACTATCGTCAAACTGACGCAGACTTCGGCACTGACCTGCGCCGGACATTGAAAACCTGTACGGTATTACCGGATGTAATTGAAATACCTGATCGTATTAACCTGGAGCGGCTGATCTTGGTTCTAGGGGAAAACCTCACCGATCTTGTATCCAAGGTCAAGGCCTTGGGAGTATATCTTTCATAAAACTCGAATCCACTTGACCCGGTTTTAGAGGTACTGATCCGCCGAGGCAGGCTTAGCGTTGCCGATGTTCTTGTTTCGGAGCACGATCCATAAGATAATAACACTTGCCAGCGCCGCAAATAAACACCATACAGATATAAGATACTCCTTGAAGAAGATGCAAGTAACGGAATACGATAGCACTATAACGATTCCTAACAGATACATCCTTCTTATACTTGATCTACAATATACCACAAATGTTTCCAGTTCCCTTCAAATAGATTTTTTTTGGACATGAAGGCAGCGGTTACCTGGCCGATGATTATCCTGAAAAGGATGATAAGGAGGAAGGCACAGGGGTTTTTATGAGAATTTCAAAAAAGTCAACGAAACTCCCCCCGCCGGGATGGACGGCTGGAATTTGCCTTTAAGGATGGCGCCAGTTTGTAGGTTTATGGTATAATACATCGTACTGTTTAAGATTGGAGTTGGAAGGATGCGCTAATTTTCCCGCTGTTGATATATGGCACAATGGGACAGGTGAATCGGCATTGCATAATGCTTGATTTATTGTGTCTGCGCAGGAAAGTTGATGCATCTGAAAACTCATGGGTTAACGTTTATTGCCGCTAACACGGTGCTTGATGTTGCGCTGTTATGAGATGGAGGAATCAGCTTTCCTGCATCTCATATTTTTTTCAGCGCAGGAGGAAATGCACAATGTCACTCATAACTTTCACCAACCTTACATTCAGCTATGAAGGCGGATGTGAAAACATTTTCGAAAATGTCAGTTTTCAGATCGATACTGACTGGAAGCTTGGTTTTACCGGAAGAAACGGCCGTGGAAAGACCACTTTTCTGAATCTGCTGATGAGGAGATTCGATTATAGCGGCAGTATATCATCGAGTGTGTCCTTTGAATATTTTCCATACGAAGTGAAGGATGAGCTGATGGATACGGCCGAAGTCATTAATACAATTATCAGCGGCTGTCAGGATTGGCAGCTGATCAGGGAACTGAATTTGCTGGAAGTATCGGACGACGTGCTTTATCGTCCGTTTTATACGCTTTCTAACGGCGAGCAGACCAAGGTACTTCTTGCTGTTTTGTTCCTGAAGGAAAATAGATTTTTGCTTATAGATGAACCTACCAATCATCTGGATATGAACGGCCAAAGAATCGTTAGCGAATACTTGCGCAGCAAGTGTGGATTCATACTGGTTTCTCACGACCGGGCATTTCTGGACAACTGCATAGATCATATTCTATCGATCAATCGGACCAATATCGAGATTCAAAAAGGAAATTTCTCTTCATGGTGGCACAATAAGCAGCTCCGGGACAATCTGGAAATTGCCAGGAATGACGCCTTAAAAAGGGACATTAAAAGGCTTGAAACTTCTGCCAGGCGCGTTTCTGACTGGTCTGACCGGGTAGAAAGATCCAAAAAAGGCGAACGTCTTTTCGGAATCAAGCCCGATAAGGGTTACATTGGGCATAAATCCGCCAAAATGATGAAGCGCTCCAAGGTAATTGAAAGCAGGGTTCAGACTGCCATCGAAGAAAAATCAGCGCTGCTGAAAAATATAGAAACAGCCTCATCCTTAAAGATCCATCCTTTGAGATATCATACCGGTAGAATGGTATACCTGGGGGATATCAGCATCATCTTCGGAGAACGTAAAATATGCGAAGGGATCAGTTTCAGTATTCAATCAGGGGACAGAATTGCTTTGTGTGGGAAAAACGGTTCCGGCAAATCAAGCATTGCCAAGCTTATCCTGGGTGAACCCATTCCATATCAAGGCATAATAAGAAAAGGGAGCAGATTGAAGATCTCTTATGTCAGTCAAGACGCTTCGGGTCTGGTGGGTAACCTCACTGATTACGCCAGAGAATCAGGTATTGATGAAACTCTGTTTAAAACCATACTTCGCAAGCTCGATTTTTCAAGAGGCATGTTCGACATGGACATCAGTGATTTCAGCGATGGACAGAAGAAAAAGGTCATAATTGTCCGAAGTCTATGCGAATCAGCCCATCTGTACATTTGGGATGAGCCGCTCAACTACATTGACGTCATATCCAGAATGCAAATCGAAGATCTGCTCGGATACTATAAGCCGACTCTTCTATTTATTGAACATGACCGTGCTTTTTGTGATAGCATTGCAACAAAAACAATATTACTGTAACAGCGAGGCTAAGCATTATGAGCACAAAATGTTCGCTTGTGCATGCAACTTATAAACTCCCCGGTTATATACGCTCGTTGGTGCAGGATTATTCCTGCTTCTCATACTAACTGAAAGCGGTCGCCGTAAGCATAAAAACCAGGAAGGAAGTAAGGGACAGGAAATATTTCATTAAGACGAAGATTTTTTCCTCGTTTAATCTAGGAAGCATGAGAACTGTCCCCATGCTTCCCCCTTGCTTCTTAGAGCATTGTTTCCAGGTGATTATTGCTTAGAGCTGGTTGCTGCAGTTTAAGACGTTCCTGATCTTGTGCTTGACCATGTTTATAATGGCCTCCCTGGCTGGCCTGAGATACTGACGGGGATCAAAATCAGCAGGGTTTAAAGCAAAATGCTCCCGGATGGAAGCCGTCATGGCCAGGCGGAGATCGGTATCAATATTTATTTTGCATACTCCCATAGTTCCGGCCTTTCTGAGCATCTCTTCGGGAACGCCCTGGGCTCCCTTAATCTCTCCCCCGTATTGATTGCATTTGACCACAAATTCCGGCAGCACGGTGGAGGCGCCATGCAAAACCAGGGGATAGCCGGGAAGCAGAGCGGCGATTTTTTCCAGGCGGGCGAAATCAAGCTTGGCTTCCCCCTTGAACTTATAGGCTCCGTGACTGGTGCCAATCGCGACGGCAAGGGAATCGCAGCCAGTTTTCCGGACAAATTCAATGGCTTGGTCAGGATCAGTGTAGCTGGAATCCTTGGCGCTGACATTCACATCATCCTCGACACCGGCCAGCCGTCCTAACTCGGCTTCTACCGTTACACCATTGGCATGCGCATACTCGACAACTTTTTTAGTCAGGGCAATATTTTCTGCAAAAGGCAGCTTTGAACCATCGATCATCACCGAGGTAAAACCGCCGTCAACACAGGACTTGCAAATCTCGAAATCCTCCCCGTGATCCAGGTGCAGACAAATTGACAAACCGCTGTCCTCTACGGCAGCCTCTACCAGTTTCATCAAGTAAATATGTTTGGCGTATTTCCTGGCTCCGGCCGAAACCTGCAAAATCAAAGGGGCTTGTTCTTCCTTGGCCGCATCAACAATTCCCTGGATGATTTCCATGTTGTTGACATTAAACGCTCCGACGGCACATTTCCCATAGACTTTTTTAAACATTTCAGTTGAAGTTACCAGCGGCATTCTTTTTCCTCCTTTTTTGTGTACATATATTATGGAACTGTGTACATATATTATGGAACTCTTCTGTACTGCTCCAAGATAATCCTCCAAGATTTCATACTTTGTTAATTATGAAAAATATTCTTTAGCTGTTAATCCTTAAAGGAAGTTGAAGATTTTAAGAGAATAGTTATTTATAAGACTATACCTTACCGAATACCCGGGCGAAATATGGCAATGGCCTTTCGTCTTTTAGTGTTGTCTACTTTTTTATTTTATGTCCTACTCCGGGACATTATATGGAGGGTTGTACTTTGGATAATTTTACTACAAAAGAGCTGATTGAGCATCAGGATTATCTTGAGCTCCTGTCTAAAAAATTCCCCACTATATCACAGGCGGCGTCCGAGGTCATCAACCTCAAATCCATTTTGAATCTCCCCAAAGGCACCGAGCACTTCCTTACCGATCTTCATGGAGAATACGAAGCATTTGACCATGTAATGAGAAACGCATCGGGCGTTGTAAAAAGAAAAATCAATGATGTGCTGGGAAAGACACTTTCTAAAAACGATATCAATGAGCTTGCGTCACTTATCTATTACCCTGAAGATAAACTTCACCTGGTTAAAGAGAGGGAGATTAACCTTTCCGACTGGTATGAGGTCACCATTTACAGGCTGATCCAGGTGTGCAGGGACGCTTCGTCAAAGTATACCCGTTCCAAGGTCAGAAAAGCGCTTCCTCCGGAATTTGCCTACATCATTCAGGAGCTGCTTCATGAGGATGAGTACCGGTTCAACAAAAAAGAATACTACAATAAAATCATTGATACTATTGTCGGGCTGGATATGGCGGACGACTTTATTATCAATATCTCCGCCGTGATCCAGAGACTCACCATCGATCATCTGCACATAGTCGGTGATGTTTACGACAGGGGACCAGGGCCTCATTTCATCATGGATACACTGATGAAACATCATTCCATGGATATTCAGTGGGGAAACCACGACGTTCTCTGGATGGGCGCAGCTACGGGCAACCGTTCCTGTATTGCCAACGTAGTCCGTATCTGCCTGAGATACGCCAACATGGATATCCTGGAAGAAGGCTATGGGATTAATCTGTTTCCCCTGGCTACATTTGCAATGGATGCTTATAAGGATGATGAATGCATCCAATTTAAACCAAAAATGAGCTCCAGTGATACCGTGCCGGATTCGAGTTTTGATCTTCTTGCCAAAATGCATAAGGCGATCTCTATGATCCAGTTCAAACTCGAGCATGAACTTATTTTAAACCACCCCGAATATGAAATGAACAACCGATTACTTTTAGATAAAATCAATTATGAGGAAAACACCATCAACGTTGACGGCGTAGTATACAAACTGAATGACCAGAGCTTCCCGACCGTCGACCCCAACGAGCCCTGGAAGCTGACCGAAGAAGAAAAATCAGTAATCAACAAGCTCCGTTATACGTTTATGAAAAGTGAAAAGCTCCAGGAGCATATCCGGTTTATGTACGCCAAAGGCAGCATGTACCTGAAATACAACTCCAACCTGTTGTTCCATGCATCCATTCCCATGAATCCTGACGGGACCTTTAAGAAAATAAGACTCAATGGTGTGGAATCTTCAGGCAAGTATCTGCTGGATAATTTGGAGCTGTGGTCCCGGGAAGCCTATTTCGGCAGAGAAAACAAGGAAAGTTCTACAGATATTCTTTGGTATTTATGGTGTCACCATGATTCCCCGCTGTTCGGCAAGGACAAGATGGCAACTTTTGAAAGGTATTTCATTGATGACAAAACTCCGCACAAGGAACACTATACCCCTTATTATACCTTGGTCGATGATGAAAAGGTTGCCAGGATGATTCTTGCCGAGTTTGGGCTTGATCCGGACGATGGACATATCGTTAATGGACATGTGCCTGTGAAGGCTAAAAAAGGGGAGAGTCCAATAAAAGCCAACAACAAACTGCTGGTTATTGACGGTGGATTTGCGAGAGCCTATCAAAGAGAAACGGGGATAGCCGGTTATACTTTGATCTATAATTCCTACGGTCTGATGCTGGCAAAGCATGAACCTTTCGAATCCAGAGAAAAATCGGTAAATGAAGGAACGGATATGCACTCTGAATTAAGCACTGTTGAGAAGGTTGTTGACCGGAAGAAGATAGCTGATACCGATAATGGCCAGGATTTGAAAAAACAAATCTATTATCTTGAGATGCTCTTAAGCGCTTTCCGTACAGGTGTGATCAAAGAAAAATTATAACCATGATAACCATTTATTACCATGTTATACACAAGCCATACTTTACCAATCCTTTTACATTTATCTAAGTTAGTTAGAAAAGGCCGGCTGACCGGTGTCAGGCGGCGTACCGGAGGAGGGTACAGGTATGCTTTGCCCGAAATGTGGAAATCAGCTCCCGGAAGCGGCCGAGTTCTGTCCTGGGTGTAAGTCTCCCGTGAGACAGGGAAACAACGCGCAGGAGCCGGGGCAGCCGCCCGTCACCGCTGCGCCGGAGCTTTCTGCGCCGGAGCCCGCTCCGCAGCTCGAAAAGTCCCGGAAGAAGCTGGCGGTGGGCCTCGGGGTGGGGCTGACCGTAGTGTTAATCATCGCGGTGCTGGCAGTGTGTTTGGGGCCGAGGCTGTTCGTAAAAGGGGTGAGCGCCGTCATCTTACCCGGGGGCGGCGTGGTAGAGCTGGAGGACCTGAAGCTTGAGTTCGGCAGCGGCGATGTCGAGGAGCCGGTGAACGTCAGGCTTACGCGCCTGAAACCCGGCGGCGACAGCAGGCCGGATGGTCTTTTATCCACGTTCCTCTATGCTCTGGATATAGACAAACCCATCGACAAGCCCGTCACGGTGCGCATCAAGTTCCCCGCGAGCCGGCCGGAAAAGAATGTCATGATCGGTCTGGGGGCGGAGGTAAAAGGCGCTGACGGCGAGGACGTACGCGTCGTCTACCGCTACGTCGGGGCTAACATCGTGGACGGCTGGGCCGAGGCCGAGGTCGTGCCGTCGGACTATGCCAACGAGGCGCTGATTCAATTGAACCGGCCTTTGTTATCCATGGGTGTGGCGTATGCCCAGCCCAGCAACCTCAGGATGTACGTGATGTCATTCGATGGGAGCGCCTTTTTTGAAGATGGCGGCCACTTCATGTTCATCTTTCCGGCTAGTTCGAAGCCAATCAAGGAAGACGCCAGGCGCGTACTGACCGATTTCGAAGACGCCTACCGGGCGTATCTCGCAGGCGGATACATATACAGCAAGCGCACCAAGTGGCCGTTTGATGTGTACCTCAGAAGTATAAGCGAGGGGATATTCGCCGCGTACGAGGAGACCGGCTGGAGGAACATGGTGTTAGGCCGCCAGCCCGACAACGGCTTCATAAATATCAGCAAGGCGGCATTAAGCGAGGGCGACCATAATATCCTCAGGTCGTCAATCTTTCACGAGTGGTTCCACGCCGTGCAGTCCAACTATACGACGAAAGGCTCCCGCAGCGAGTGGTTCGACGAAGCCACGGCCACCTACCATGAAGGCCTGGTACTGGGTAAAATACCAGAACACGCCGAAGGAACCCGGGCGATGATATTCGACGGCATTTACTCGCCCGAAGACACAAGGAGAGCAGGTTACGCACGCGCTCTGGTGATCGATTTCCTGGCGGACAAGTTCGGCAGCGATGATTTCATTCTGAAGGCATATAAAAACTTCGACATGGGAATTGCACCGCGCGACGCTATTCTGTCCGCCACGGGCGATCCGGCTAAATGGGCGGGGGACTTTTACGAGTCCGTCGTGTTCGGGAAGTCCGCCGTATTCAGAGCCTACATACCAATAACGCTCCATAACAGCATATCAAGGGGATGGGATAAAACGGAAGGCGCGCCGTTGTACTTGAAGAACTCCTCGCAGGAAGAGATCGACAGGGCCTCCAAGACCGGCGAGACGATCGAGTTGGGCGAGGCGGCAGTCGACGTGCCGGCGCTGGGCGCAAGGGCTCTGGCCGTGAGAGTTAAACCAGAGCTAGCGGGCGTGCTGAACGACGGCATGACACTCCGGTTCACGTCCCCGGAAAGCGGCCTGGACATGCGGCTGTTTTCCATCGCCGTAAACAATCCTGCTAACGTGACGAGGATTACTGCCACCGTAACGCGGGCCGCCGGTTCCACAGTCGATGTCAGGAGCTTTAAGCAGGCCCTCGTTAACAAGACGCAGTACCTGCTGCTGGTCACAAATCCCAGCGGATCCGCGAAAACGGTTCCCGTCCTGGCGGATCTCGTGATGTTCCCGACGCTGGACGAACTGGTGGGCAAGTTTGACGGCATATTTCAGGTTACCGACGTTCACATCATAGACAAGCTGAAAGCCGATGCGGCCAAGCAGAGCGCTGGAGCGAAGCCCAGCGCGAAGACCAGCGGCAGCGACCAGGGCTGTGACCTGGATAACCTGGATCTGAGCAAGCTGAATGATGAAACGCTGAAGCAGGAGTTGGGGAAACCCGAAAAGACGCCGTTCGAGATCGTAAAGACGGGGCAGGATAAGGGCAGCATCGTTCTGAAGGGTACGGACGGCAAACCGGAAGAGATACCGTTCACCTATAAAAACGGCGAACTGATCGTCGACTACAATCATCCCGCCTTTGGCAAGAGCAGGGAGTTTTTTGGCAAAATAATGTCAATAAAGGGAGTGGCGAGAGCCGCATACGGCGCCAACGACACCGTAGAGATCGACTGGACGTTGCGGTGTTTCGAGACGGGGGCAGAGGGAGATTTCTACATCGATGCCAGGCTGACCGGCAGACATCCGCTCCCGGCGAATAACCCCTGATGTGCCCTGTCCTGCACCTGCGGCTTTTTGGAGCGCCTATCGACCTCCACGCATACAGCCTGTTTGCGGCGTTAGCAGCCGCCGCGGGCGCGGTGTCCGCGCTGGTCATTCTGCGGAGGGAGCGACTCGGCTACCTCCGTTCGCTTTTGCTGCTCGCGGCGATGGCAACGGGCTTTTTTCTGGGCGCGCGCCTTTGGAACTGGGCGGTGAATCCCGGCAACTACGCCGGAGGCCTGACGCCGTTTTCCTTCAGGCTGGCCGGATTTTCACTCTATGGAGGTATAGCGGGCGCGTTCGCAGCTCTTTTTGCGATGTCGTTTGTTTTCAGACGGGGCTTGTGGCCGCTTCTCGACACCTTCGTGCTGCCCACGGCGGCGGCCTTCGCGCTGGCGCGAGTAGGCTGCTTTCTCAACGGCTGCTGCGGCGGCAGGCTCACGCAAGGCTGGCTGGGCGTACGGTTCCCGCACGAATCCGTCGAACCCGTTCTGACCATCCAAACACTGCCCTTCTTCGGTAATGTGGACGTAGACCTGGACCTGCCGCAGTACCCCACGCAGCTTATGGAGCTGGTACTGGCGCTGCTTGGGCTGGCGCCGGCGCTCTGGCTGTATTTCCGCGGGAAGGTCCCTGCAGGCGTGCCGTTTCTTGTATACGGCATATGGTTCACGGCAATGCGCTGGGGCGTTCTTTATTTCAGGGCGCTGACGTATCCGGAATATGTGGTTCATATTATATATCCTCTTATATATGCTGTGCTTATTGTGTGCGGGATTGTACTGCTCATTCAAAAGCTCTGCCCATTCTACACCTCCACCATTTACAAGGCGAGTCAGGTCCAGAAGTTAAATAACAATAATCAATCTCAGTAATAATTCACAAACCCTGGAAACACTGGCTCATAAGCTTCCTCACCATATGATTCACAGACATTCACTGAAAAAAGAAAAGCAGGGAAAAAGAGTAAGTATTCAGTGAACCCGCTTTAACTCCATAACCTCGTTGCTTCCTGCCTTTTCCTGTTTGTTGTTTGACTTAAAAATTTAATTAATGGGACTGAACACGTAACTATTTTTATTGCATAATTAGAGCATGAACACTTTATCAGCATGCCTTCAAGAAAATCCAGTCTGGTCTTTAAGCGCCGCTTGTTCTTTTCCTGATTGCCCGATAGTCAGACAGAAGGATTTTGAACTCGAGCAAGCCAATCAAGAAAAACAAGAATTGACGGAGGAAAATGAGCGCCTAAGGGCATTAATCAATAAACGTAACAGCGCCATTTTTGGCCGTTCCTCCGAAAAGCAGCCGGCGCCCCAAACTGATCAACAAACAGGGGTTCCCGAAAGCGACGGTGATTGTGTCCCGGCTCAAGGCGGGAAGCGGGGCGCCAGGTTCGGCCATCAGGGTCACGGACGCAAAATCCCCGACCTTTCCGAAATCACAGTGATTCATGAGATCCCGGATGACGAAATGTATTGCCCCCACTGCGGTAAACTCCGGTCGCTCTCCGGCTTTGCGGAAGTCTCTTACGAGATCGATTATGAAATAAGATTCGTGCGCAAAAAGCATATTCGCAAGAAGGCTTTCAATACCTGCAATTGCCCCGGCCCGAGATCTGTCACTGCACCCAAGCAGCCGCAGGTCATACCCAAGGGAATGTTCTCCAACGCTTTGTCTCGCCCATATCCCGGTCATGAAATTC
>DOTD01000007.1:0-1709 GCA_003513005.1 Desulfotomaculum sp. | reverse complement strand
ACGGCAAACTGGCAGACATGATCAAGGGGTTAGTGAGAGCTCTCTGCTGGGCACATTATCGCCGTGATTTTGTCAATGCCGGCAAATCTCTTAACTGCTTGAAAGACTGGGCGGATCTCTGGGTGAATAGGATCGCTTTAAATCTACCGCCTGAATAAAGAGAGACTGGCCGTGCTGGATCAGACAGAACTCTTCCAGGTTGCCCAAGAAGCACTGGAGAACGCACTGGAGGCGATGCTGCAGTCGATCCGTTTAAAACTTTCAGACCCCGGCCTGCACTGGCAGAAGAAAAAGGTGCTTTCCAGCGCCCTTAAAGCACTGGGACGGGTTGACTACCTTTGTCAAAAATCCGTTCGTGCCCATGGACAATAATCTAGCCGAGCGGTGCTTGAGGCCGGGCGCTTTGGGGCGCATGAGCTGCTACGGTACTCATTCCGAGTGGAGCGGCAATCTGCTGGCGGCATCCATGTCCATCCTGCAGACCGCAGCCAAACACAACCTGAATGCAGAGGCGTACCTCCGGTATTACCTTGATGCCTGCGCCAAGGAGGGCGGTCTCCAAAGGATCTGGAACGGTTCCTGCCCTGGAAGATTCCGGACGGGATTGTCCGGAAGTACGATATTAGGAGGGAGCATCCTGGCTGATTTCCCGCTCACCGTCTGCGGCCGGTCTCTCATAATTGACGATATTGAGATGATCCGCCGGATTATTGCCTCCGATCCTAAAGCCACCCGGGTGCGAATCTCCCGCGAGGTCTGTCGGGCCTGGTCCTGGTTTAAGCCGGACGGAGGCCTTAAAGACATGAGCTGCCGGGTGCTGCTCCTCAGGTTACATCGCTGTGGCATGATCACATTGCCGGAGCCCAGGAGATCTAACGCTAATGGCCGGAAGTTTTCCCGACGGACGAAGCATGGCGAAGCAGGGAAGGAGATCTCCGGACCGTTGAAGTCATTACTTCCTCTAGAGCTAATACGTGTCACCTCCAAGAAGGATTCCTATCTCTGGAACGAATTTATCGACCGCTATCACTATCTCGGCTATACTCCCCTTCCTGGCGCCCAGATCCGGTATCTGATCAACTCCCCGGCAGGCTATCTTTGCGCTATCGGTTTCTCGGCCGCAGCGTGGAAGGTGGCGCAAAAGGGATACCTTTATCGGCTGGAGCGCTAAAGCGCAGGTCGCAAAACCTTCACCTGGTGGTCAATAACTCCCGCTTTTTGATCCTGCCCTGGGTCAAATTGCAAATACCTTGCCTCCAAGATCTTGTCTCTCTGTTTAAAACAATTGCCCAACGACTGGCTCAAGGTTTATGGCTACAAGCCGGTGCTTATGGAAACTTTTGCCGGGAAGGATCGCTTTGCCGGAACCTGTTACAAGGCTGCCAACTGGGCCTTCGCAGGTTCCACACAGGGCCGGGGAAAGTTGGACCGTTTCAATGAATACAAGCTGCTGGTGAAAGACATCTATCTATATCCTCTCGATAAGGACTTCCGTATGTTTCTGTGGATACGCTAAAACTTAAGTGAACCAAAAACATTACCAATGCTATCGAGAAAGCATACCAGAGACATGGTATACTTTTTTTAGCGTGCTGCTGAATTTATGAACCAGTACAGGCGCCAATATCAAAAAGCACGAAATTGTGTCTGATACACTCCGATTTTAAAGAGGGATAAAACCTCTTAAAAAAGGAATGAGCTTTTAACTG
>DOTD01000006.1 GCA_003513005.1 Desulfotomaculum sp. | reverse complement strand
ACAAAGGCCAGCTTTTTCAGATCGTCTTTAGGTAAATTCAATTGGCCCAAAGACATAATAATTCTATTACGCGGCCCTTTTTCCGTACGGATAGTCTGGATAAGTTTATGGTTGATATAAACTTGTCCTGTCTTTTTGTTTTTTGTAGTAATAGTGGCTATATGCATATTGTTATTATAATCCAGAGACACTGTTGTGTCAATGGCATAATAAAATAGGGTACTACATTGGTGATTTTGATGTTTTTGGACTGTTTATGAATACATGAATGCAGTAATGGTGCGGCTTATATCCAACCCATATTTATCCAGAGGGGTGTTTTGGGCTAATTATGATCTTGGGGAGGGGAAAGTTGGGCTAAGCATTCATTTCGACGAGGACAATTGCGACAGCGCTCGCGTTCAAAGCTGTATTCCAAATGCTTTTCTTCTTTGCCCTTTCGTTTACGGGTTTTTTGCTTTACTTTCTCTGTTTGATTCCCCATAACACAAAACCATTGGTCACTATCCTTGTTGTAGCTGAACCATTCTTCATCAATTTTATAGGCGCTGGCGCTTACCGGTATATATGATGCAGCATGGTTTTCCTTGATCAAGTTAAGGATATCGTAACGAAAGTAAGCTTTATCACCATACACACCAGTCACAGTAATTCCGGTCTTCTGGATTTTCTCCAGGTGGTCTTTAAAATTATATCCATCAACATAGGAACCAGCTTCTATATCGATGCTGGTTATTAAACCACCATCAGTAGTTTGACAAAATTCCGCCTTGTAGCCATAAAAAGATTGGGTCTTGCTCTTGTAGCCTACTCGGGCATCTTTGTCCACCAGGGAACGAATCCCTTTTTGTTCTATGAACAGGTCGCTTTCTAAGATTTCCTTAGCTTCGGCAGCTGCCTGGATGACCGCCTCTGAGTTTTCTGTACTAACTTGGTCTATCAGGTCTTCCAGGTAATTCTTCATAACTTGTTTGGCTTCAACATGATCTTCTATCTGGGTATAATCAGGTATTTCATATTCGTTTTGACCCATGGCTTTAAATATCTTCCTGGCTAGTTGCTTCATAATGCGTTCGGGTACTTTTTTCACGGTATTAGCTTCCATATGGGTGGTATCTATGGCGATGCCGTTACTGCTTTTGATTACGCCTCTCTCTACACATTGCCGCACTATTTCGGTAATTATATCATCTATGCTGATTTCCCTTAAGCGTTGGGTGCGGAATTTGGTTAGTAAGCTGGTTTCAGGCAGAGGTTCTTCGGGGTTAAGCCCTACAAACCATTTGTAAGCCAGGTTTACGCTCAGATCCTGCATCAATTGTTCATCCGATAAGTCGTATAGATATTTTAAGATCTGGATTCTAATCATCATTTCAGGCTCTTTAGCTGGCCTGCCAAAATTCTTGCAATACCTATCAGCCAACAATTCATTAACAAAGTCTAGCGATATCGCAGAATCTATCTGTTTGAGTATGTGATCATCCGGGATCATTTGGTATAATATGTTGTAGAAGCTGCCTTGTTTCAAGGTGGTTTTCACTAGCATAAAAAGCATCCCCCTCTGGTGTGATTTGGTTGTGCAACTTAATTATACTATGAACGGGTATGCTTTTTGTGTTTTTATCAGACTTTTTCAGTGGTCTCGAACCGTCCCCCTGTGCTTTGCGTCCCCGTGTGTTTCGTATGGCGAAACCAATCCCTCAACAGATATTGAACTGCTTAATTATACCCTCAGCCATTACATCAGCCATTCCTAAAGTGTGCATCTCATTTTCATCATATGCTGCGATACTTGCCTCATACTGCCCGTTAAGCATGTTAACTGCTTCCGCTTTAACCAATTCCAGGTGGCGGTACATCATCCTTCTCCAAAGCTCCTGAGACCAGCAAGGATTAATTTCCCCCAAGAAAACAGCGATTGCGTCAGCATTAGCATACCATTTTCTTTCTGCTTCTGCCGCTGCCGTATTGTCACCGGCTTTTGCCGCCTTGACAAGATCTGCAGCTATGACAAGATGCTCCGTCAGCAATTCCCGAAATCTCGCAGCAATTCTCTCTCCATAAAAAGGTTGCAGCGCATGCTCAAAATCTACGGGATCACGAAGTAATCTGGCAACAACGGCGTCCACATTAGGCAGATCAAATACCAGGCTTGTTATAGTTGACCATGTCCAAACATCATGCTGTTCCCATAACATACGCATATGATTCCTTATATCCACCTGTGCTTTTGTAAACATGATGGGATAATTATAATTCTGATTATAATACACCATTCGTTCATCACCCTCTAAAAACAGTCTTTTCATATAATATGAACAGACTAGTAGTACAGTTCCGTTTGATTAGATCTTTTTTCCATCAATAGAAATCTATACCTCCATATTTTCCTAATAAATACAATGCTCTAACTTCCGATATGCGCAAGAAATTAAACCAGAAAATCAGATTGGGCTTAAGAGCGAAGGGATAGGAAAGAGCGATGCCGGCTGAAACCGATTATGGGCAAGAGGATTCAAGACAGCTAAAAAATTGAACATTTCTCGAGGTGATTAAAAGGTAACGGCAGGTAATTGCTGACAAACGCCCTAAGTTAAATAAGGCTGGAGCCCCTGGTAATATGTAAAAACTAATGAGAAAGGGTAGGCTAATTATCCTTGACACAGAAGAAGAACGAAATCGCTTCGCGATGGCCTAAGGATCCGTAACAAAATAACTCATAACTGCTCTTGAGGGTGTATTGCGTAATTCCAATCACCATGGAACTCGGAGCGCTCCAAGCGCACAGTATTAAGTTCGGCATCGGACACCCGCACGCCGGTCGGGTACTCGTTGTTATCGAGTTGGCGCCTCACCTTAAGGCCGGCGGCGGTGGGAGTGTTGGCGACGAGGCTGACGATAGCCTCGTGGCTGGAAAGGGGGCGACCGCGCCCGGTTTGGGGGATGTAGGAGAAGAGGGGGTGGTTCCCCTTGTTCCCATTGTTGGGGCCAGGCGGTGAGAG
>DOTD01000005.1 GCA_003513005.1 Desulfotomaculum sp. | reverse complement strand
TGGCGACAGCTTAACGGCCACCGCAACCACGGCCGCCGGCCTTAGAGTGAGGCGCCAAGTCGATAACAACGAGTACCCGGCCGGCGTGCGGGTGTCCGATGCCGAACTTAACACTGTGCGCTTGGGGCGCTCCGAGTTCCATGGTGATTGGAATTACGCAATACTCGCTCAAGAGCAGTTATGAGTTATTTTGGTGCGGGTCCTAACATTAAGCGATAGAGATGCAGTTGTTTATAAAATGCATGGGGATGTCAGTCAAGTTCATAAGGCAGTTATTACAAGGGACGATTATGAGAAGTATGAGCTGACGCACTCGTTGTTTACTACTGCCTTGCAAGGTGACTCGGTATCAAAAACATTCTTGTTTATAGGTTTCAGTTTTAATGATCCAAACCTGAACTATATTCTTAGCCGTATAAGAATATCAGGAAGGTAATTTAGTATACTGCCATAAGAAGGCCTTACGCCAGTCGGACCACCAGTATATCCCCGAACATTACCTTGAAATCCTTGAGCGAAAACCCAGAGCTATTAAAAACGCGGCTCCTTTAAAAAAAGGAGTACTGCCCCGTGAACTCTCGGAATTTATGCAGTTATGCAAACACCGGGATAAGAATTATCAATTGGTAAACATACTCCTTCTGGGCAGAAAAATCGATCATGACACACTGCTCTGGACGGTGAAGCAGGCTAATGCGACAGGTACGCCCTCATATGATCTGGTGTGCTTTTACCTGGAAATCCAGACTGGAGCAGCGGATCCAGCCGGCGACGGTGTTAAAGTCAAGCCGGTGGATTTTAATAAGTATGATGAACTGATTGAAAGGGGGCGTCAGACCAGTGAAGAATGACGACTTCGGCTTCCATAATAAAATTGTCTCTTTGGCTAAAAACTTAAAGCTCCCGGCTTTTGCCGATTACCAATCGTATCTAAAAGATGAATCCTCAACTGAAGAAATTCTGTATAACCTGCTCTGTGCGGAAAACTCTGTTAAGGAGCAGAATAAGTATAAATACCGGATTAAAAACGCTGCTTTCCCCATCATTCAAACCCTTGATACTTTTGTCTTTGATGGACGCCTGCCTGATCTGAAGAAAGATACCGTTATGAAACTCGCCGCCTGTGATTTTATCAAACAAAAGCAAAATGTAGTTGCTGTCGGCAACTGTGGAACCGGGAAAAGCCATCTGGTTATTGCTCTTGGCGTTGAGGCTATTTCTAAAGGGTATACCGTCAAGTTTAAAAGAGCTTCAGATCTCGTGACGCAGATGACTGAAGCCGCCAGTGAGAAGCATTTGAGCCAGTTCATAAAAAACGTGAACGCCTGCGATGTGCTGATTATTGATGAGCTTGGATATCTGTCATTTGACGCGTCAGGAGCAAGTTTGCTGTTCCAGATCTTCGCGGCAAGATACGAAACCAAAAGCACCATTGTCACATCAAATCTTGAATTTTCCAAGTGGGTCACCTTTCTTGGCAGGGATGAACATATGACTGCGGCTCTGATCGGCAGATTAATACATTTATCTGTCATTCTCAATATGAATGGCGAGGATTTCAGGCTGCAAAACAAGATAAAAAAGTAAACAGTCACGGGGGACAGTCAAATGCGTGATAAGTTATTATTGGAAAAAACCGCTTCAAATACAGAACAATGCATGTATAGTTTGGATATGTATTTTGTTAGCGCCGGTTTTATTGACCTGCTGCCGACAGCGCTCAGGATAGCCGGAGAATTAAATTTCGGTGTGGCTGAGGTGATTGAGGCAATCTGCAAGGTTAGCGATAAATACAGGCAATACCCGCCCACCAGGAACAGGGCTGCCTGGTTTGAAAAGGTTTTTACAGAAAAGTTAGGTGAGGCAAGGGCGGATATTTTAGCCTATAAAGAAGGGGGGAAATACAGGTAGTGTTCCTTTGTTCAGCCAGTCTCTTACTAAAAGGAGACTGGTTTTCTTTTGTTCGGAATAATGACTGACTGACTGACTGAATAAGACTGGATGGATTATATTTCTTACAGAAACATCAATTTCAGGCTATCATGAAAAGTTTACATTAAAAACCTGTAATTTATGGTATCATACCTGGAAATTAATATGCCTTAATTTTACAATCCTTGATATACTGGAGTTCAAGAGTGGCTTATTTATCTATAGCGTAAAAATTAAATTTTCTGTTTTGTATTGGTCTCGTTAAAGCATAGCGTAACCACCCTTCTGTCGTTAAGATTCATCGCCGAGCAGCTGGGCTGCAAGGTGGAATGGGATAGTTCAACTCAGGAAATAAAGATAACCGATACGAAGTAATGACGCGTAGATTAGCCGCACCTATAAAAGGGTGCGGCTTTTGTTTTTTAGAAGTTTTTGCATATCCGCTCTTTCCGTTTATCAAGCTTCTGACATATTTTCTAAGACTTTTAATCAGGTATCCCGGTTCTGATTTTGTTCACTCACCATCTATCTATAATAGCTCATTCTTTAATCTCTTTTAAACAATAGCAAAGTCTGCTTTTTTAAAATATATGTTCCTGATATGTTCCTGATATGTTCCTACTAAAATCGGATTGATGCAGGGGCAAAATTATTATCATTTATGGGTCGAGTGATAAAATAATCAGATTACTAAAATAAAGGAATTATATCATCGCAGAAGTAAATATAACCTGTATTTGTTTAATCCGATCGTTATCAAGGGGGCCTGGTTTTTGTGAACTTGATACCAAAGAAAGATGAAATGACTCCCAAAGAGAGAATGAGCGCATTCGCAAAAGGAGAAGAAATCGATCGTATACCTTGTATTCCGCTTATGGGTGAAACCCAGACACACCTTACAGGGAAGAAATTGTCTGCCTACTATCATTCGCCCGAGCTGATGGCTGAAGTTGAAATAACTTGTTTCCGAATGTTTGGCCATGATGGTGTAGGTGTAGGGCCGGGTTTGCACGCCATACCAGAGGCTATGGGAACGAAATTGAAATTTCCCGATGATGGCCTGTCCTTTGTCAGTGAGCCTGTTTTAAAAGATTACACTGATTTTGACAGGCTGAAACCTGCTGATCCGCACAGTGACGGCAGGCTTCCTCTCATTTTAAAAGCGCTTCAAATAATTGATCAGGAAATAGGCAGCCAGGTGAATATCGGCAGTGGGGTAGGAGGGCCCTTCACCGCAGCGGCCGGCTTGCGGGGTACGGAAAACTTTCTCAGGGATCTGCAAAAAAAACCGGAAATGGCCCACCGTCTCCTGGAACTCGTAACTGAAAGCGCATTAAGATATATTGATGCGGTGTGCGATTTGGGCCTGATTCCCAGTATTGCCGAGCCTACTGCCACGGGAAATATAATCAGCGCCAAAAATTTTGAAGAGTTTGCTGTTCCGTATTTAAAGAAATACGTTGAGCGGATTTTTGAGCGTTGCGGTACAAGACCCAGCCTGCATATCTGCGGCAATTCAAAAAAAATCTGGCAGGGCATGGTGGATACCGGCGCTCCGCTTTTAAGCCTGGATAACGTGATCGATTTAGCCGATGCAAAGGTGACTGTAGGAGATAAGGTTTGCCTGATGGGGAATGTGCGTCCTATTGACACCATAATGAAGGGGACTCGCGAGCATATTTTGGCGGAGGCCAAAGAATGCCTCAGGAAAACTTATGATAATCCAAAAGGATATATATTAAGCACCGGATGTCAGATACCCATAGGGACACCTCCGGAAAACATTATTGCGCTGATGGATGCTGCCAGGATATATGGCAGGATGCCTATCGATCCCGAAATATTAACTTGAATAAAAAGGGGAGTGATTGTTTTTGAGTGATACTCAGAACATACTGGATCGTTTAGCCAATGGAGTCAGGGATATGGATGAGGAACTTGTCGTCAAGGCTGCCGGGGACGCCCTGGAAAATGAATTAGAAGCTCTTACGGCTATCAATGAAGGGCTGATCAAGGGAATGAATGAAGCAGGACGCCTTTACGAGGAAGAAGAATACTTTGTTCCCGAACTGCTTTTATGCTCCGATGCCATGTACGCCGGCCTGAACATACTGTCGCCGCATGTCCTGCGGTCGGATGAAAAGAGCAAAGTCAGGGTTGTTATAGGAGTGGTGGAGGGTGACACCCACGATATCGGCAAGAATCTGGTTAAGTTGATGCTTGATATAGAAGGGTTTGAGATTTATGATTTGGGGCGCGATGTTCCTTTGGCTGATTTTGTAAGCAAGGCCAAAGAAGTTGACGCTGCTCTCATTTGCCTTTCTACACTGATGTCCACCACAATGGACGGTATGTCCACAGTAATAAATCTGTTAAAAGAAGAAGGCTTAAGAGAGAAAATTACAGTGCTGGTCGGCGGCGGCCCTTTATCTCAATCATTTGCCGCCCGCATCGGGGCCGATGGCTATGCTGAAAACGCTACCAAAGCTGTAAGATTGGCCAAAAGGCTGTTGTCTCAAAAAGGAGTGGCTTTTTTTGACGATGACATCGAAAGAGCGGCTGGTTAAAGCCCTTAAAGGTGAAAGGGTGGACAGACCGCCTTTTATTTGTCCCGGCGGCATGATGAATATGGCGACGGTTGAAGTTATGAAGCAGGTTTGCGCACCCTGGCCTGATGCCCATGTTAATCCGCAGAAAATGTCTCAGTTGGCCCTGGGTGTTTCCCGTTTAACCGGTATTGAAAACCTTGGCGTGCCTTTTTGCCTGACTGTGGAAGCGGAGTCTCTGGGTGCAAGGGTAGTAATGGGGACGTTGGAGACTGAGCCCAGAGTGGCAGGTTACCCGCTTCGCGAAGTAGACCAATGGCCTGCCCTCAAGGAAGCAGCGTCGGATGCGTCAAGGGCGCAAAGTGTCACGGAGGCTGTGTCATTGTTGGCCAGGGATGACAACGGCTTGCCTGTTATCGCAAATCTGACCGGTCCGGTTACTTTGGCTACTTCACTGGTTGAGCCTATGGCCTTCTTTAAGGCGATGGGAAAACAGCCTGAAGAAGTACATAGCTTTTTATCGTTTATTACCGGCAGATTAATTGCCTTCGGCAAAGCTCAACTACAGGCCGGGGCTGAAGTGCTGACCATTGCCGATCCCAGCGGCACGGGTGAAATTCTGGGACCGCGCCGTTTCGCTGAGTTCGCCTTGCCTTATTTAAACTGTGTCCTGGAAGAACTTAAAGGCTGCTGCAAGGCAACTATAGTGCATATTTGTGGCCGTCTTGGGAGTATCTTTCAAGAGGTTGACCGGCTGAAGGCGGATGCCATAAGTATAGATTCTTTAACAAGCGTTTCAGACCTTAAAAATGCTCTATTGAACAAAGTTGTTGTAGGAAATGTGAGCACATACCTGCTTCAAAAGAGCCGACCCGATAGGATCAAAAATGCCGCTGCGGCCTGCCTGAAACATGGAGCGGCTGTTTTGTCCCCGGCCTGCGGTATCAGTCCGTTGACACCTCTGGCTAATTTGCAGGCTATGGCCCATGCGGCGAAAGAATTCTCACCCGGGGGATCGGAAGAATGACTATGGCCGGGAAACCGCCGTTACTTAAAGAGCTTGCAGTAGAATGGAATGGCGCAGGCCGTTGCTCACTGTTAAAGCTTCTCTGCGAAGCTGAACTTGAACCGCAAAGTTCCTGCGGAGGAGAAGGTAAATGCGGAAAGTGCAAGGTACGGATTATTTCTGGAGATTGTTCTTTGCCGGGAGAGGATGAACTAACCCGCCTGACAGCAGAAGAGATTGAAAACAATATTCGTTTGGCATGCCGCTGCAGTGTCAAGGGGAAGGTCGTTCTGCGCCGGGAGCAGAACGAACAGCGGCCGCGTGTATTGGAGGACAGTATAAGCACATTTTTTCAATTGGAACCTTTTCTACGAAAGCAGAAAGTGACAATTCTCCGGGACTGCGGACAGGATTCGTTATTGGAGCAGATCAGCGGACAAACTGGCGCTGTAATCAGCGAAAAAACATTGTTGCAGGCAATCACTTCTTTAGGTGAATACCGGCAGGACAGTCTGACAGCGATTATTAAAGAAGGTTCGATATTAGGATTTGAACCCGCCAGCGACGCGGCGGGAGATTGCTGCGGTTTGGCTGTAGATATCGGTACAACCACAATTGTAGCGGGACTTTTGGATCTCAAAAATGGAAAAGAACTTGCCGTCGCCTCGGCTGTGAATCCCCAAAAAAAGTATGGTTTGGACGTCTTATCAAGGATTGAGTGCGTTCAAAACGACCCTTCGGCTCTGAAACTATTAAACACTTTGATCATGTCCTGTTTAAATGAATTGATTGGGGAGTTGTGTCATAAAGCTGGACTCAATCCGCTGCAGATATACGAGATAACAGTTGCCGCCAATACGGTAATGCTGCATCTTTTTTTAGGTGTAAATCCAAGGTCTTTGGGGAGGTTTCCCTACCGCACGGTTTTTAGGAAAGGGGTGACGGTAGGCGCCAAAGAACTGGGGCTGGAGGTATCAACGTTTGCCCAGGTGTACTGTATGCCCTCCGTATCCAGCTTTATCGGGGCCGATATTATAGCCGGGATAATATCCACAGGGTTAGACAGGTCTATAAAAAAAGAGCTCTTTTTAGATATCGGTACAAACGGAGAAATCGTTCTTAACAAAGACGGTAAGCTGCTGGCATGTTCAGCAGCCGCCGGGCCTGCTCTGGAAGGAATGAACATCTCCTGCGGCATGATAGCGGCGGAAGGCGCTGTGGAGGAAGTGTGTTTGCGTGATAGTGTTGATTTTCGCACTATCGGTAACTTTCCGCCCCGTGGGTTATGCGGGAGCGGATTACTGACGCTGATGGCCGAATTACTGGATGCCGGTGTCATTCTGCCCTCAGGCCGGATGGTTGCAAGAGAAGAATACGAAAGAGCGCATCCCGGTTCGTTTCTGGCTGCGCTTATCGATCATTCCAAAAAGGAAAAAAGGTTTTGGCTGGTACCTCCTGGTATAGGTGTCGGATCCGGCTTGTATATTAGTCAGGCAGACATACGTCAGGTGCAGCTGGCCAAGGGAGCCATAGTTACCGGCGTCAAGACGTTATTATCACGGTCTGGACTGAGAGAGGAAGATATAGAAAAAGTATTTTTAGCCGGGGCTTTCGGAAATTATATACACCCCCGGTATTTGGTGCGCCTCGGATTTTTTCCTGATTTATGGCTGGACAGGATCTGCCTTGCGGGCAATTCTTCCAAAGCCGGAGCTGTGATGGCTTTATTGTCATGCAATATACGCCGGCGGACGGAAGAACTAAACTGCAAGGTTGATTACTTTGAGCTTTCCAGAGATAGCAATTTCGAAAAACTATTTGTTGAGAACATGTCATTTGCCTGCTTTTAAAGAAAGTAATAAGAACTTCCAAGGTAACTTACCGGTCTCTTTGTTGACATGGTGTATGATAAACAACCTGCTTAAGTAGAAATTCGCGTATTTATTCAAATTCCAATTAACTCCCCGGTTGAAAACATTCAGGCGCTGATGGATGCTGTAAGAAGTTTCGGTGTTTATCCTGTGAGACCATATTTATGGTAAAGACAATGAAGCGCCGGGCGTTTTCTATGAACCCTTGAGCTCTTTTCCCTTGACATTATTCCTATGGATAGCATAAAATATTTAAATAGAGCAGGCGATACACCTTGAGGGTGTATGGGGCTGGGCCGGTTTACCGGCAGCAGGTAAAAACAAACCTGCGGGACTATGAATAGTTGCCGCAGGTTTTTCTGTATTTACTTCCAACAAAAAAAGTGGTTTCTTTCAAAGCTGCCATCTTAAGATACTTTTTTTGTGAAGCTTAAAAATTACCGGAGTGACTGAGTTATGACGAAAGATACCATATTATTACAAGGTTTAACTGATGAGCAGGCTAAGATGCTGCAGGATCAGTTCGGCAAAAACGAACTTGCAGATAAGAGAAAACAAAGCTTTTTCATGAAAGTGCTCCACATTGTCTCAGAGCCTATGTTCCTGCTTTTAATAATAGCGGCAGTTATCTATTTTATTTTGGGTGAACCCCGTGACGGCGCAATAATGCTTTTTTTTGTTCTTGGCATCATTAGTATAGATGTCATACAGGAATGGAAGACCGACAGAACCTTAGATGCTCTGAAAGACTTAACAGCGCCGCGCAGTAAAGTAATTAGAAACGGAAAAGAGCAAATGATCTCAAGTGCGGATATAGTCCCGGGTGATTTGATGATTATCTCGGAAGGAGGAAAAATTCCTGCCGACGGAGAGATTATTAGAGAAAATGACCTTTGTGTCGATGAATCCTTACTTACCGGGGAAGCGGAGGGTGTTTGGAAAACTGCCTCCGGCAGCAAAAGCGGCAACAGCGCCGAATACTGGCGTAAAGATTACTGCTATGCAGGAACAATGGTTATTCAGGGTAGCGCCATAATTCATGTTAAAAAGATTGGTGCGGCAACAGAGTATGGTAAAATCGGCGCCAATGTGGCATCTGCTGCAGAAAGCCCCACTCCTTTGCAAAAACAGACACGCCAGCTTGTAAAGTTCTCTGCGGGAATCGCTGCCGTCCTGCTGATATCGGTTGGTATTATTACATATTTCAATATTCCAGACCATATATTCAAAGACAGAATTATTGAAAGCATTCTTGCTGGAATTACACTTGCGATGGCCATGATACCGGAAGAATTCCCTGTTATTCTGACGGTATTTTTGTCTATGGGAGCATGGAGGCTGGCAAAAAAACATTCTCTAGTCCGCAAGCTTCCCTCAGTTGAAACTTTAGGCGCCGTATCCGTTCTTTGTGTTGACAAGACAGGTACCATCACAATGAATCAAATGACTGTACGTGAAACTTGGGCTATAGACGGCAATACCAGTGCTTTCTGTGAGTTAATGGGGCTTGCCTGCGAGGAAGAGACATATGACCAAATGGAAAAGGCGATGCTGCTGCATTGTGAAAACCTTGGCATCACCAGAAGTCACTTATTTGGCGGCAGGTTGATTACAGAATATCCTTTTACAAATGAATTGAAAATGATGGGGCATGTCTGGAACCACGATGGCGAGATTATTATCGCGGCTAAAGGCTCCCCTGAGAGCATTTTAAAAATCTGCAGCATGTCAGGGATGGAATGCAGTCGCTCAGAAGAGAAAATGGCCGAAATGCAAAAAAATGGCTTACGTGTCATTGCTGTGGGCACAATGAAGCTGGACAGTGAATCAAAAATTCCCGCTGCAATTACCGACTGTAGTTTAACACTTCAGGGTCTGGTTGGCTTAACGGATCCCCCCAGGGATTCTGTGAAAGAAGATATCAGGAAATGTAATGAAGCGGGAGTCAGAGTAGTCATGGTTACCGGAGATAACGGGCTCACGGCAAGCAGCATAGCAAAGCAGGTAGGCATGCCGAACAACGATAAAATTATCACCGGTTACGAACTGGACCAAATGAGTGATGAAGTGTTGTGTGACCGGGTGTCTAATGTGAGTATTTTTTCCCGAGTTATTCCCGAACATAAAATGCGAATCGTGAAGGCTTTTAAGGAGAATGGGGAAATTGTGGCCATGACAGGTGATGGAGTAAACGATGCTCCCGCGCTTAAAAAAGCGGATATTGGAATTGCTATGGGTAAACGTGGATCTGAAGTATCCAGAGAAGCCGCTGATTTAATTTTGATGGACGACAATTTTTCAACCATTGTAGATACTATTCAGGACGGCAGAAGAATTTATGATAATATCAGAAAAGCTGTGGGTTATGTTTTTACTATTCACATTCCTATTGCCTTAGCTGCGCTGCTAGCGCCGTTTCTAGGCATAAACCCGGCAAGCCTTTTATTATTGCCGGTACATGTAGTGCTTCTGGAGCTTGTTATTGACCCCACCTGCTCTATAGTATTGGAACGCCAGCCTGCAGAACATAACATTATGGAACGCAGACCAAGAAATCCGCAGGAAAATATCCTTACTCCCGGAACATTTACGAAAAGCATTTTACAAGGGCTGTTTATTTTTGCCGCTTCTTTTATTACTTATTTTGTATTACTGCGGCAAAACCCCGATAACGCTGCCCTGGCGAGAACTATGGGAATCTCAGTGATAATCATAGCAAATTTATTTTTAGTCCATGTAAATAGTTCGAACTATGATCTTGTTGTCCATTCGATGATCCGTCTGGCCAAAGATAAAGTTATGTGGTTTGTCTTCATAGGTACTGTAACAGGTCTTTTACTAATCTTATATACACCTCTTCATGTGTTCCTGAAGCTTACGCCGCTACCTGTCGGTCATTTTTTTGCAGCAGTCGGTATAGCAGCGGTGTCAGTTTTGTGGTATGAAATTGTAAAGCTTTTAAGAAGCTTCAGATTGTCAAATAACCTCCGCCCGAAAGGTAAGAAATGACATCCGCTTCCGCAACCGCATTCTTCATCCAGTTCATTGTATGATGATTCGAAAAAGGCATAGATGATACATAGCTCAGGTTTAAAAAGGGATTATAAACAAGCCTCCTATATCCTTGCAGGGGGTATATTTGTTATTCTCAGAAGTGCTAAAAAAAACATTGTTGCTATTTTCAGGAAGAATTTATAGATATAGACGCCTTGAAGAAATTCAACGGTGTCTTTTTTTTATCGTTACAAATAAGCCGTAGTACTGCTTTAAGCTCCGTTCGAGGAGGGGAATAAGGCTTTACCGACGAATTATTAAAGTATACTAAAGATCGACTTGCCTGTATTACAACTGAAATACGGGTGGGTTAACTGGATGGTATGAAGAACGTAAACCGGAAATTAAAAACAGGGGGGCCGGAATATGGGCTGGGCTGATTGGGAACTGGTGGAAGGTAACAACTTTAAAGATCTCATTTATGAAAAAAAGTATCACCAGGAATTGGAGGGCGGAGTGGCCAGGATTACGATCAACCGTCCGCAAAAGCTGAACGCGTTGACAGCCGACACAATGGATGAGCTGTTCCATGCCTTTTATGAGGCGAACCACGACCCGACCATTGGTGTGATAGTACTTACAGGTTCAGGAGATAAGGCGTTTTGTACGGGTGGGGATGTTGTATGGGAGGAAAAGGAACTGAGAACCCAGGTTTACTGGAGGTATCCGCCCCCCCAAATTCTAAGGATGTCGAGAAAACCCGTCATTGCAGCCGTCAAGGGATACTGCATGGGAATGGGCAACTGCCTTGCTTACTTCAGTGACTTTACAATTGCTGCTGAAAACGCTGTTTTTGCCCAGGGCGGGCCGCGTGTGGCCAATCCTGTGGACGGCTATGTTGTGGCTTATCTGGTCAGCGTAGTCGGGGCTAAAAAAGCACGTGAGATCTATATGCTCTGCCGAAGATATACTGCACAGGAAGCGCTTGAAATGAAATTGGTCAATACGGTAGTTCCTATAGAAAAAATTGAATGGGAAGTCGATAAATGGTGTGAAGAAATATTAGCCCTCAGCCCGGGGTGCATAGAAGTGCTGAAGGCAACTTTTGACATGGAAATAGACTATATGGCGGGTTCATACGGCCAGCTTGCCAGATTGATGTTTCCGGACTGGTTCACCAGCCTGGAAGCTAAAGAAGGCCCGAGGGCTTTCTTGGAAAAAAGGAAGCCGAAATTCTGGAAAATCCGTAAGGACGAGCTAAAGAACAGGGAATAAAGTATCCTGTAAGTTTGTCTAGTTGAAATTATTCTTCAGATTGCTTTAAAATAATATTTACAGGATTATTGTTGCTTTTCGAAATCTGCTCGGATAAGGCGCCATTGATTTTTTAGATCAGGGAAGGACGGAGAGTTTTTTGGTAATAAATGAATTAGCCCAGCAGGTAAAAGAAGCCTCCATTGATTTGGCGGCCATGAGCATTGAACAAAAAAACAGGGCCTTAGCAAAAATTGCCGCAGCTTTGACAGAACATAGGGATGAAATCATCAAGGCCAACCAGGATGACCTGACCAGAAGCGAGGGTGAACAGCTTTCCGAACCGCTCTTAAAAAGGCTCAAGTTTGATGAAGCAAAGATCAACGACGTAGTTGAGGGAATCCATAGCCTGATTAGTCTTGAGGATCCTGTGGGAGTAACACTGTTATCAACGGAAATGGACGAAGGCCTGGAGCTTTATAGGACTACCTGTCCTATAGGAGTGATTGGTGTAATATTTGAATCCAGGCCTGATGCTTTGGTGCAAATTTCAACTCTTTGCCTGAAAAGCGGCAACGGGGTGCTGCTGAAAGGGGGCTCGGAGGCGAAAGGGACCAACCGGATTCTCACCGATGTTATTTTAAAAGCCACAGAAGAGGCTGGTATTCCAGGGAACTGGATAAAGCTTCTGGAGACGAGATCTGATGTAAACGAGATGCTCAAGCTGGACGAGTACATAAACCTGATTATCCCCAGGGGTTCTAACGAATTTGTCAGATACATCATGGACAATTCCAGAATTTCAGTACTGGGACATGCTGACGGTATCTGCCACTGTTATGTCGACGATGAGTTTGACATGAAAATGGCGGTAAGGATTGTCCTGGATTCCAAAACTCAGTATGTAGCCGTGTGCAATGCAGCGGAAACATTGCTGGTGAGCCAGAAAGCCGCTCCCGCGTTTTTGCCGGTTTTGAAGGAAGTCCTGGAACAAAAAAAAGTTGAACTGTTTGGCTGTCCGAAGACACGTGAAATTATAGACGTTACCGAAGCCACCGAGAAAGACTGGAAGACAGAATATCTTGATTACAAGTTATCGGTAAGGGTAGTCGAAAACATCAGCGAAGCGATCAATCATATCAATTATTATGGATCCGGCCACACAGACAGCATCATTACGTCCAACAGAGACAATGCAGCCCGCTTTATGTCCCTGGTTGACTCAGGAAATGTATTCTGGAATTGCTCTACCCGCTTTAGCGACGGCTTTCGCTACGGACTGGGCGCGGAGGTTGGGATAAGCACCAGCAAGATTCATGCCAGGGGACCGGTCGGCCTGGAGGGGCTGGTTATTTACAAATATAAACTGGTTGGAAACGGCCAAATTGTTGCGGAGTACGCGAACAAAGAAAAAACGTTTAAGCACAGAAAGCTGGATAAACAGTGCCCCTTATAATACGACAGCCTGGTGAACTTGCCGCCGGGCACGATGTTTTTAGGCAACTGAAGAAAAAAAGTTAAAAGAACTAATAAAATGTTGTGAGCCAGGTTTTCACTGGCTCACATTTATTAAAAGGGGAAAAAAGCAGTAAACCAGTTTCCCCAAAAGGATTATTTGCATCATACCTTAGCCTTATTAGCCGCCGCATTTTCTTCAGCAGGGGGATCATCGTTTGAGGGCAGGCAAATTGTCTGTCCAATTTGCAGGTTATTGCTGTCTGCCCCCGGATTGGATGCCAGAATTTTTCCTACGGAAGTATTATATTGTTGAGCCAATTTAAAAAAAGTATCCCCTGGTTTTGCTACATAAGGAGATGTTCCTGAAGGGCATTCCCCGGCCATTGTAATCACCTCTTCATCGAGCTGTAATATAATATTCATAAAAATGCCAGACTGTTCTCCAATTACCACTATTTTCATTTTTACTGCCCCCCAGATGAGCGATATTGCTTAAGTGACGCTGCAACACCCGATGAAGCTTCGGTTACTTGACCGCGGTACGAAACCAGCGGCACACTCAAAGGCCTGTCCGAAGCGAACCATTGGCGATGCCAGCACGGAACACCTGAGCGAATCGTAACAATGGCGGTATTAAGAATATTTATCATTCAAGAATCTCAGATAGGAAAAATTGGACAGAGCTAAATAGCCTCTCTAATAAGTCAATTTTCATAAATAAGTCAAGCCTGACCCCTATTTTTACCAAAGTACAGTTTACAAGGGAAGAAAACTTTCCCGGGGAAATTTTGCACTGGATAAAGGATGATTGTTTTATTGGGCGAATAGTATTTGATAATGTAAAAAGATTTAAAAGAGATAGGAGGGTTTGTGTTTTGGCGTTATATATCGTCCTTGTTATAATCGTAGTCATTATACTTGCTTTTGCCGGTATTTATAACAAACTGGTCCGGCTTAAGAATACTGTAAAATCTTCCTGGTCCGATATAGATGTCCAGCTAAAAAAAAGATACGATCTGGTACCGAACCTGGTAGAAACTGTTAAAGGATACGCAGCCCATGAAAAGTCTGTTTTTCAGAAGGTGACGGAAGCGAGATCATTTGCAATGCAGTCATCTTCTCCGGCAGATAAAGCAAAAGCGGAGAATATTCTTGGTGAAACGTTAAAAAGCCTTTTTGCAGTAGCTGAAGCTTATCCGGAGTTAAAAGCCAATGCCAACTTTATGCAGCTTCAAACCCAGCTTCAGGAACTTGAAAACAATATAGAGTATGCAAGAAGGTATTACAATGCAGTCGTACGCGATTACAACATAACAATAGAGTCTGTTCCGTCCAATATAGTAGCTTCGATGTTCAAGTTCAAACAGGAGGAATTTTTTGAGCTTGGAGAACCGGAAGCCGAGAGAAAACCCGTGAAGGTGAGTTTCCAATGAGAAAGTGGATTTGCATCAGCGCAGCAATTATTATATTGGTCCTGATTATTGCTCCAGCCGCCGTTTATGCGCAGGACTTTACAATTGACAGTTATAATACGGAAATAACCATCAATGAGGATTCGTCGTTTATTGTGAAAGAAGCTATTACAGCTGATTTTGCCATACCAAGGCACGGCATTTACAGGGATATTCCCTACAAATACAGGGACGAGTTTGGGAATACTCTTAGGACGCCGCTTAAAGTAATCTCGGTTACCAACGGGTCGGGTGAAAAACTGAAGTACCGGGTAAACAAAAACGGGAACGTTGTAACGATAAAAATCGGCGATGCAAAAAAATACGTCAGCGGTGTCCAGAAATATGTAATTGAATACAAAGTTGAAAACGCCATCCTTTTTTTAAAAGACCAGGATCAGCTTTACTGGAATATCACAGGCAATGATTGGGATGTCCCTATTAAAGAAGCTTCGGCGAAAGTCTTTCTGGCGGTGAAGGCTGTCAGTAAAAACATTAAAGCGGCATGCTATACAGGCGCTGCAGGTTCGACTGAGGCCGCAGGTGATATCGAAACGGGATATAACAGCGGTCAGTTTAACACCACGAGAGAACTTAATGCAGGGGAAGGATTCACAATTGTTTTTGGCTGGGATAAAGGGCTTGTTACGCCCCCGTCTGCCCTGAAAAGCTTTTTCTGGCTTTTGAACCTGCAGGAGAACTGGATCTTTGTCTTTCCGGTAATTGCTTTAATAGTAATGTTTAACCTGTGGTACACAAGGGGCAGGGACCCGAAAATAAGAGAAGCTGTGGCGGTCATGTATGAGCCTCCTAAATTCAACGGCGAACCGCTGACGCCGGCCGAAGCCGGCGCCCTGATCGACGAGAAAATGGATCACCGGGACATTACATCAGCCATTGTCGGTCTCGCGGTTAAAGGATATATAAAAATTGAAGAGATTAAAAAAAACGGGCTTATTTTCGATTCAACAGACTTCAGCCTTACTAAAATCAAGGAACCAGGCAAAGAGCTCAGTCCCTTTGAAAAATTTCTGATAGACCGTATCTTTATGGGATTGCCGTATATCCTTGTTTCCGACCTGAGAAATAAATTTTATACGAATCTGGATGCTTTGAGGGATTCTCTCTACGATGGGCTGGTCGGTAAAAAGTATTTTCTTCAAAGCCCTCAAAGTATAAAAAGCTATTATTTAGTTGCCGGTTGTATAGCGGGATTGTTGGTTGTTTTTATCGGATTCTTTTTCCGGATTCTGGCTACCGGTATTTTTGCAGGGGTATTGACCTCTCTATGTGTGCTTGCTTTTGTGAAAGCGATGCCCGCTAAAACCAGGGCAGGAGCTTTGGCGCATAATGAAATTCTTGGTTTTCAGGAATTTTTAAACCGCGCCGAAAAGGACAGGCTGGAGAAATTGGGAGATAAACAGCTTTTCTCTAAGTTCCTTCCTTATGCCATTGCGCTTGACGTGACAAAAAACTGGGCCAAGGCATTTGAGGGAGTCTACCAGGAAAAACCTGACTGGTACGTCCCGCATGGCGGAATTAGTGTGTTTCATCCATATATGTTCAGCACGGCAGTAAGCTCTATGGCAGTAAATGTTGGATCAGCCATGTTCTCTGCTCCCAGGGGAAGCGGTTCAGGGAGTGGAGGCTTTGGCGGCGGATTTTCCGGCGGCGGTTTTGGAGGCGGCGGGGGAGGAAGCTGGTAGAACGTCTATGGACATTGAAAAACCAAAATTTACGGAAGAAGAATACAAACAGCATTTTGAAGCAAAAGAAAAAGCGCTCCAGGATGTTCTGGAAAGCAAGTGTGATTTGATAGGGTATGCTAAAATCCCGTTCCAGATCGGCGGAAACGTCGATCTCTACTGCTATAGCCTGACTGATCAAGGTACTGCCCTGGTTACCATGGAACTGATCAAGCCAGACGGTTCCGGGCCTATACCTAATAAGACGGGGACATTTGAGCTGATTGCCTGTACACGAAAAAAAGACAGTGACGGAGGTCAGCAATTCTTAGAAGAGGTAATAGTACGTTTCTCAAACATTTTTACTATGCTTGGCGAATATTCGTCCGTTAATAACGTTGAACCCGGTGATACGTGTGAAATACCACTGGAAGACGAGGATATATGCTTACTGTTTGATGAATACAAAAATAATGAAAAAAAATTTGTTGTTAACGGGCAGGAACACGGGTTGCTTCTTTGTATAGAAGTTTTCCGTTCGGAAATGGAATATGCGATGGAGCATGGAAGTGATGAGCTTATCTTTTACCTCAAGCTTCTCAATCATTATCCTTTCAGCGGTCTGGACAGGGAACCCGTAGTTTAATGCGGCAGCGATGAAGCTTTTACTGGAAATTGGCGTTTCTGATGTTAGTTCATAATCTCTTCAGACAAGCAATTCTATAATGTCTTTGTCACGGATAATGTATTCCTTGGGCACGCTCTGACCGGGAAAGCGGGCGGAACCCCAGATCCGCGCGCCCCGCAGGTTTTTTACAAAGTCCTTGTGTATATCTTCCACCAACTCCAAAACGCTGCTGCCCTGCGGTAAAATAAAGGGACGGGTAAAATCGGGTTCCTTACCTGGCGGCTTCGTAAAAACCCTAATTATTTCCAGCGCTGCAAACAACCTGGTTTTTAGCTGTTCTAAATTCTTGCCTTTTTCTGCGGAAACCGGGAGTATGTCAAGATTAGGCGGCAACAATTCCTGCATTAACTGTAGGTTTTCTTTTCCCTCTAGCCGGTCTGTTTTGTTGGCGACGATTATCAACCGCTGTATTGGTTTTACTTTTAACGCCGCAGCAGCCTGTATACGAATAATCTTACGTTCATCTAAGAGCCGCAGGATGCTCTCAAGTTGGTCCAAGCATTCCCCGGCACAACTGTCGATGACAAGCAGCAAAGCGTCAGCGCTGATCAGCAACCCGGCCAGCCCGGGTGGAAAACCTTCTGTAGTAAGCGGGGGAGTATCAACAAGTTGAATATGAACCTCTTCAAAAGGAAGCATGCCGCTGGAAGGAATTACAGTAGTAAAAGGATAGTCGGCGACTTTTACTTTAGCCCTGGTCAAAGCTCCAACCAGGGCTGATTTACCGCTGTTGGGATAGCCGACCAGGGCTACCTGCCCGGCGCCCTGTTTTTCAATATGGAAAGGATCGTGCCGGTTTAAAGCATTCTTCTTTTGTCCTTCTTCCCGCAGCTTGGCTAAACGCCTTTTAATGTCGGCCTGCAGTTTTTCCGTGCCTTTATGCTTTGGAATTACGGCAAGCATGTCTTCCAGGGCGGATATTTTTTCGGTGATTGTGATAGCCTTGCGGAAGGACTCTTCTGCGGCGTAATACTGGGGAGTCAGATTGGCCGGCATAGTAAATCTCCCCTTACATAACTTACAAATAGTGTAACGAAAAAAAGTCAATAAGGCAATCCGCTGCCTGACAACTTTCCTTAATTACATCATGAATATTTGCTTTTGAAGTATTCAGTAAAACCGTGCCTACAGGAAAAAAGAAAGGGTTTAAAACCCTTTCTTTTGCCTCTCTATATATAAAATTAAAGTCATTTTGCAAATTGACAGAGAGCCCCCGGGCTCTTTAAATGTTTATCATCCGCCGGGAGCGCTGGTAGTGGGGCCAATGGGAACAGCAACTTTTCGCTTGCTTGCCTGCTGCTCGACTTCAGTGCTTTTACAGGTAGGACAGGTTACCTGCCTTTCCTTGTCAGATACCAGATCCTTAAAGGTATGCCCGCAGTTTCCGCATTTGAATGTATAAACTGGCATTTCCCACACCTCACTTTCCTTAATTTTTTATTGTATTTATATAAAATTTAACACTTAATATATTACTATTATATTTTAAGTGGTCTTTGACTGCAATATTTTTTAAAAATTTTGTTTTTACTTTATAATAAAAAAACAGGAGGAATAAAACCTCCCTAATTTATGTTTTTAAATGATATTCACGGCTCATCCTGGGGATTCTTGACTGTTTTATTAGAATTAATCAGCCAGGAATGCTGAAAAACCTCAGCTATTGTAAGAAGCAATGCTGTAGATATCGCTCCTCCGAAACTTATGCGGAATCCCTTCATAAAAAATGGAACTACATATAAGATTCCACTGCGAAACGGGGCGTTTTTCTTTTCATTTGCCCATTCATGAAAAACCGACTGGAATAATCAACCATCTAAATGCCCATTATTTCGCCTACTATTACGGTTTTACGCCAGAATTGCGGGTATTATCCTTTATATTACCATCCATTACCAGCAAGTAGACAGAATACCCCCTTGACTATTGTTATTTATAATTTCTGCCGCCCTTTTCCTTATATCTCCCTT
>DOTD01000004.1 GCA_003513005.1 Desulfotomaculum sp. | reverse complement strand
CGTCTGCCACTTCCCTCCGGGCGCCAGCAAGTGGAACCAGATTGAGCCCCGGCTCTTCCCCCACATCACACAGAACTGGCGCGGCCGCCTGCTGGAGAGCCATGAGGTCATCGTCAACCTCATCGCCAACACCACAACCACTACGGGTCTAAAGGTTCAGGGCCAACTTGACACCAATCCGTACCCGGCCGGCATTAAGGTATCAGACACCGAACTGGCTGCTGTCCAACTGGAGCGCTCGGACTTTCATGGTGATTGGAATTATGTCATCCGGCCACATAGTTGAAAAAAGTTATTTTCTCGTGACTCCTTAGCTATGTGCTTGGCACTATCAACCCGCACTAGGGACTTTCACCCATTAGACTGCGACCATGCCGGGCGCACCTAAATAAAAAGAGCCTTTACGGCCCTTTTTAGGTAGGAGGTTTTAGCTACTAGCTGAACTTCCAAAGCAACCGGGCAAGTAGCAGGAACCAAGAATTAACAGAATGAGAATTAGGAAAATAATAAACGAACTGCTTCCGCAACCAGTGCCAACACCAGTACCACAGCCGAAACCCATTTAAAAAACCCCCTTTGCTAGTTGTTGGTATATACTATGGGATATATATGGAATGCGTTACCAATACTTAATGAGAATGATAGAATACTGTTTAGCTGGCCATAGTCCTTTTCGTAAAGAAGCTTCGAGGCGCTTGCTAGCAGGAGAAACACATAAATGTGGCGCATTGAAGTACCTTGAAGCAAAAAGATACAAGGGATGTTGGGAATCTAATGAATACAAAGTTATGGAAATGTAATAGAAGAAAATCTAGAAACTGTAAAGGAAAAGGGACATAGAGGAGTTAAGTCTAGAGGAGACCAATATTATACTTGGCAAAAAAGAACGTAAGGTGTCACCCATTATATAACACCGCATTCACGCAAGTGGCGGAACCCTAATTGAACTCTGTATATTTTCTTCCTGTTCGTCAGGCGATGGCGTTTTGGCTGGCCAGGAACATGCCGATGCCGTTGACCAGAGCACGGGCAATGTTATTACGGAATTGGTCCGTGGTCATCAGATTTTCTTCATGGGCGTTAGATATAAAGGCAGCTTCTACCAGGACTGCCGGCATCACTGTCTCTCTTATGACAACAAAGTCAGCCTGGCGGACACCCTTGTCTTCCAGGCACAGATTAGCCACCAGCGAGTTCTGAATATAATCAGCCAGTTGAGAGCTTTTTACCTGCCGGTCTTGCCCGTTTAGGGCGTTGCTTGAAAAGTAGGTGCTTGTCCCGCCCATGCTCGGACTAAGGTTGGCATTCATATGGATGCTGACGAAAACGTCCGCTCCGGCATTATTTGCCGCTCCGGCGCGGCTGTAAAGGCCCAGGCCCTGATCGCCGTAGCGTGTATAAAGCACCGTGGCCCCGTAACTGCGCAGCAGTTCACCAGCGCATTCAGCAACCTGCATATTGACATATTTCTCAGACAGGCCAAGGTTTTTGCCAATAGCGCCGGGCTCAGCCCCACCATGGCCGGGATCCAGGACAATAACCGCTCCTTTTAACGCTCCGTATATGTCAGGCACGAAAATAACCAGTGAAATGGTCGTTGGATCCTCGCCGGCCTGTACTTTGTAAGCTGCCTCTGCGGTCAGGTCAAAGACCAGGCGCGTTACGTCCGGATCACGGCTGAACCAGCCGATCCGCAGCCTATCGGTAACACTGGAATCAATGTCCTGGCTGGTGTTTACAGAGCCGGGTTGAGTATTGTTTAAATCGATAATCAGCCGGTCGGGGCTGCTGAGTGTAAAGATATTGTAAGTAACCTGCCGGTCGCAGCTGATTTCGATATTAACCTTTTTATCTTCAGAATCAATATCTATATTCTGTAAGGTTGCCGGCTGGCCTGGAGGATTGTAAGGCGGGGCAACATTATCAGGGGAATTCAGGCTGCCTTTACCACCGGACTGCTCATCTTTTTCTTCACCGGAAGGATTATTTTGACTGCTTGTCCCTGTTGTATCCGTACCGGAGGCGGAAGACTGAACATCTTCTTTTACGTACCAGGCCACCACCCATCCTGTTTTGCCGCTCGGCAGTTTAACCTTGTACCAGTCAGCTGAAGTATCCAGGATAGGGAGCCGCATTCCTCTGCTTACCTGCGTTAAAGTCTCATGGTCAGTGCCCGGGCCGCTCCTGACGTTTAACTGGTCTGCCTGAACAACCAGTTCCCTTTGAGCTGTCAGGGGCTTCAAATAATTAATGGCAATTGTCCGTGAACCAGGGTTCCATTGAACATAGGCTCCGAAAGCTTCACCAATGAAGCGAAGGGGTACCATGGTATTGCCTGCGATAATCTTGGCCGGAGAATCGAGGGTAAGCGTCAGCTCGTTTTTTGAAGCCTTAGTTTTGCCTATGGTTAACTTGATCACGTCGGAACTCATGGTCAGCGTGATTGCCTTGTTTTTGCTGTCCCATTTTACCGAAGCTCCGAGAGACTCAGAAATAGACCTTAAAGGGACGAGGGTTCTTCCGTTTTCAACGACGGGGGATGTTTCGAAAGACACAGGCTTGGTATTGATCGTGACTTTAATCGGTTCTGAAGCAGTTTGGGCGTAACAAAACTGGGAAAACAGCAGCATCCCAAAAACTAAAAAAATCACCCTTAAAGCCAGGCGAATACGTGCTGACATAATGTTACATGTGCTCCAATTAATCACTAAATTGAAATTCTTAGTTCTTATTTATATAGACGTCTAAAATAAGAAAAAAGTTCCCTCAATTCGACATTTCCATAAAATTCATTTCTTTTTCATTGATAACTACCTATAATATAAACATGCGGCAGGCCGCTTACGTAATTTCTGTTTCACGTGTGGCCGATGCAGTTAAAGCCCGAGGCTGGGTTTAATAGTTCGATGAGTCCCGGAACGGAAGATTCGTTAGTTTATTAAAAAAAATTGGCGTACTTTGAATGAGGATATTGCCTGACTGATGGTTACAAGTTATAATGTGAGGGTGACTGGTTTGAATCAGTACGAAGAAGTACAAAAAAGGCAAAGATGCCCTGGAACAGCTCATGTATAGTCTGTTTTAAAGGGCATTTTTACTACCCCATTTCCATTTTCATTTGGTTAAGAGAGGGGAGGCAGCAATGGCAGAAAGCCGGATTGTAATCGTGGACGCTGATCCGGCGTTAAGGAAAAGCATCAAGACGATGCTTATTAAACTCGGTTACTCTATAGTGGGCGAAGCAGGCGACGGGGTAAGCGCTATTAAACTGGTCAGGAGCAGGCAGCCTGACCTCCTGGTTATCGGCGCTGAACTAACCGGCATGGATGGCCTGGAAGTAGCCACAATCGTGCATGAGGATAAGATCGCGCCGGTTATTGTTTTAGCCGGTTCACACTCACAGGTTCTTCTGGAAAAAGCGAAAGCTGCCCGTGTATCCGCTTTTTTGGTTAAACCTGTTGAAGAGGCTGACCTGTTGCCTGCCGTTGAAATATCAATATCCAATTATCAGGAGATTATTTCTCTTGAAAATAAAATTAAAAAAATGGAAGAAGTGTTGACGGCACGCAAACTTGTCGAGCAGGCAAAGGGAATTTTAATGGAAACCATGAACATCAGTGAAGCTGAAGCATTCAAAAGAATCCAGAAACAGAGTATGAACAGCCGTGTCACCATGCGTCAGGTGGCGGAAGCAATTATACTTACACAGAACCTGAGAAAATAAACCATAACGGTTTTACATAAAGGAGGCAACGGCGCCTTTAGAAAGGGATGGCCCTTTTAAAAAGGCTTTTTTATTTTTTAAGAAAAAATGAAGAAAGGATGATTGGAATGGACTCTGTAAAGAAAAGTGATATCATGGCTCTGGCCAGGGAACAGGGCGTGAAATTTATCCGTCTTCAGTTTACAGACGTCTTGGGAGTTTTAAAGAATATGGCGATTCCCATTGAGCAGTTTGAGAAAGCCCTGGAAGGAGAGTTGATGTTTGACGCTTCATCAATTCACGGTTTTGTTGGTATCGAAGAATCAGATATGTACCTGCGCCCGGATCCGAACACTTTTGCCATCTTTCCGTGGAGACCCAGAGATGGCGCAGTTGCCCGGTTGATCTGCGATGTTTATCAGCCTGATGGAACTCCTTTTGAGGGCTGCCCGCGTAATGCGTTAAGAAAAGCAATCGCCAGGGCAAGTGAAAACGGCTATACGATGAAAGTCGGTCCGGAATGCGAATTTTTCCTGTTCTATACGGATGATCAGGGCAATCCCACTCTTAAGACCCATGACCGTGCCGGATATTTTGACATGAGCCCTGCGGACCTTGGTGAAAATGCCCGGCGTTCAATGGTTCTTACTCTGGAGGAAATGGGTTTTGAAATCGAGACTTCTCATCATGAAGTCGCTCCCGGGCAGCACGAGATTGACTTCATGTATTCAGATGCGCTGGATGCCGCAGATAAAATAGTAACCTTTAAATTTGTAGTGCGTACGATTGCACAGCGCTACGGCCTGCATGCCACGTTTATGCCCAAACCGGTATTCGGGATAAATGGAAGCGGGATGCATATGCACCAGTCTATCTTCAAAGACGGCGATAACATATTTTTTGACCAGGGTGACCCGGAGGGTTTAAGTGATTCTGCCCGCTATTATGTCGGAGGACTGCTGCGGCACGCGAAAGCCATTGCCGCTGTGGCAAGCCCAACGGTAAACTCATACAAGAGACTGGTTCCGGGTTACGAAGCGCCTGTCTACATCTCCTGGGCACAGCGCAACAGAAGTCCGCTGATTAGGGTGCCTGCCAAGAGGGGACTTTCAACACGTATAGAGTTCAGGAGTCCGGATCCTTCCTGCAACCCGTACCTGGCTATAGCCGCCTGCCTGTCGGCCGGCCTCGACGGTATCGAGAACCAAATTCAACCATCGCCGCAGTGCAACATGAATATTTATGAACTGACGCCGGAACGAAGGCGGGAGCTTGGTATTGACAGCCTGCCCGCAAGTCTTGAGGAAGCGCTTTGGGAACTCGAGAAAGATGAAATAATTAAGCATGCTCTGGGTGATCATATTTTGACGCGTTTTATTGATGCCAAAAAGAAAGAGTGGGATTCGTACCGCACCCAAATATACTCCTGGGAAATTGAAAACTATCTGACAATGTTTTAGTGATTGACTTTGCTTTCCAGGAAGTTATATTTTTCCGCTAAAAAATACTTTTCTTTTCGAACAAACATGCTATAATAATCTACAAGTTGATAAACAAGTACAAGGGCGTACTTATTTAGGCTACGGGGCCATCATAACAGGTAAATTAATTCTACCTGAGTGGGGGCTTTTTTTTGTAAATATTTCGCCCTGAACGAAGGGAAGAGTTGCGGTTGGAAAAGCTGGATAACAATGAAGTATTAAAGATGGCTAAGGAACTCGGTGTTAAGTTTATCCGTCTTCAATTTACCGATATTTTTGGGGTGCTGAAAAATGTTTCTGTTACTGTAGAGCAACTGGAGAAGGCATTAAACGGAGAACTTATGTTTGACGGTTCATCAATCGAGGGGTTTGTGCGGATTGAAGAATCGGATATGTATTTGAGGCCGGATCCTTCCACGTTTGTTGTTTTTCCATGGAGACCCCGGGAGGGAGCAGTAGCGCGTCTAATCTGTGATATTTATACCTCGGATGAAGAACCTTTTATTGGAGACCCCCGCTTTATACTGAAGAAGGTCAGTCAGGAAGCGAAGGAAATGGGGTATACAATGATGGTCGGGCCCGAGGCTGAGTTTTATCTGTTTCATGTGGACAGCAACGGCCAACCGACAACAATCACCCATGACAAGGCGGGTTATTTTGATTTAACTCCTGTTGATCTTGGAGAAGACGCCCGGCGGGATATGGTCTTGACGCTGGAGGAACTGGGTTATGAAGTTGAGGCTTCGCATCACGAAGTCGGGCCGGGCCAGCATGAAATTGATTTTAAATACGCCGATGCTTTAGAGACTGCCGACAGGGTAGAGACGTTCAGGTTTGTCGTGCGTACGATTGCGCAGCGACACGGTCTGCACGCAACTTTCATGCCCAAACCAATTATAGGTCTTCCCGGTTCGGGTATGCACCTGAACCAGTCTCTAATGAAGGACGGGGTCAACGTTTTTTACGAATCCGATGCGCCCCTCCATTTGAGTGAAACATGTCTTTATTACATTGGCGGGTTGATGAACCATGTACAGGCTCTCACCGCAATCACAAACCCGACTGTGAATTCATACAAGAGACTAATTTCAGGTTACGAGGCGCCGGTATATATAGCCTGGTCTTCCCGGAACCGTAGTCCTTTAATTCGTGTGCCGGCTAAAAAAGGTCAGTCCACAAGGATCGAATTAAGAAGCCCAGATCCGTCCTGCAACCCATACCTGGCCCTGGCTGTATGCCTGAAAGCGGGATTGGACGGGATTAAAAATAAGATTAAGCCACCGCAGTCATGTGACCAGAATATATATGAGATGACTCCGCAAGAGCGTGAGAAATTTAGCATAGATAGTCTGCCGGAAAACCTTTCCGAGGCCCTGAACAAGTTGACCGCTGATCAAGTGATCGTGGATGCGCTGGGTTCTCACGTCATAGAGCGCTTTCTGGAGGCTAAAAGAATTGAATGGGAACGGTACCGGATACAGGTACATCCCTGGGAACTGGAAGAATATCTGACCAAGTATTAAAAGCTGGTTAAAATAATAGGCCAAGATGCGCCGGACAAAAGGGCAATGACGCCCACGATCAGGTTATTTTAAATGAAGATATATTTGCCCTGATTTTGCGGCAAATATATCCACGGTTGCCTGCCGTGGGTTTTTGTTTTCTTGCCTTGATAATAGGGGGGCATAATGAAAAAGATTTTGATCAAACCGGAGGTCTGTATAGGCTGCCACCTTTGTGAAATATGGTGTGTGGTAGCCCATTCCCGGACGAAGGACATCTTAAAAGCTTTTCTGCTGGAAAAGCCCGCGGCTTTAAGCAGAGTTATCGTGGAGGAACCACTGCCTGTTACTTTTGCTCTTCAGTGCAGGCATTGCTCAGAGCCGGATTGTGTTTTTGCATGCATCAGCGGCGCTTTGTATAAGGATACCATAAGCGGCAAGGTAATCCATGATCCCGAAAAATGCGTCGGCTGTTACAGTTGTGTGCTGGTCTGCCCTTACGGCGGAATTATTATCGACCGGGAGAACAAAAAAGTGATCAAATGCGACCTCTGCGAAGGATTTGAAAAACCCTACTGCGTAAGTCACTGCCCGAATGAAGCGCTTGTCTATATCAATCAGGAAGAAGGGGGGGTAATAAGTGACCCGAGGGTTTGATTACGTAATTGTCGGAAATTCGGCCGGAAGCATGGGCTGTATAGAAATGCTCAGAAGTATCGACCGTTCCGGAACAATCGCTTTAGTTGCGGAGGAAACCTGCCGTGTATATTCCAGGGCGCTTATACCCTATTACCTTGCAGGTCAAATTGATCTTGAAAAGATGTATTACAGAAAAGCTGACTTTTATGAAAAGCTTAATGTTGCCGCCCTGCTTGGACAAAAAGCCGTTGATATAGACACCGGTAAAAAAGAGGTTCTGCTTTCGGGTGGCGAAAAGATTGGCTATAACAAGCTGCTTTTAGCGACGGGCGGCCGGCCGCTTATCCCGCCGATGGAAGGTTTGGACAAGGAAAATATCTTTACTTTTTTAAATATGGACGATGTTTTAAAGATTGAAAAGGCCCTGGAAAATGCGCAAAGAGCGGTTGTGCTTGGCGGCGGAGTGATCGGCCTGATGGCTGCCGAGGCTCTGTGCAAAAAGGGCCTGCAGGCGCATGTAGTAGAACTTGCCGGAAGAGTCCTGGCGCCCGTTGTTGACGAACCCGTCTCCAGCTTGCTGGAAGCCCTTTTCGCAGAAAAAGGGGTGCAGGTAACCACCAACAATACGATCAAAGAGATTAAAGGCGGCAGTGCGGTTGACGGTGTAGTCTTGACTGACGGCACACAGATTCCCTGTGATATGCTGGTTCTGGCGATGGGCGTCGCCCCGAGGATCGAACTGGGCGTTCAGGCGGGCTTAAAGATCGACAGGGGTATTTTAGTCAACGAAAGAATGGAAACTTCTCAAGCAGATCTATACGCCTGCGGGGACTGCGCCCAGGGTTATGACTCCGTTGCCGGAATAAGCAAGGTTATCCCGCTCTGGCCGAATGCTTACCTCGGGGGAAGGATTGCCGGCGCAAATATGGCCGGCGGCAGGCGGGAGAACGTCTGGTCAACCAATATGAATTCCATGCACTTTTTCGATCTCTGTCTGATTACCGCCGGACTGAATGTTTCTGCAGAAGACCCGGGCGGCTTTGTAAATATTAGCCGGTTGGACATGCAGAAGAAGTACTATCGGAAATTCATCCTCCGGGAAGGAAGAATCGCAGGATTTATCCTGGCGGGGAAAATCAGCCGGGCCGGTATATTTGTCAATCTGATGAGAACCAAAGCGGATGTTTCCCAATTTGCGGATGATCTTTTTAATGAGGACTTTGGTTATGGGAGCATCCCGGAGAATTTAAGGTGGGAACTGCTGGAAAAGGATCTTATCCTGGGGGTGGTGAATCAATGACCGGTTACGAGCGTAAAAGCAGCGAGAGGTACCTGCCTGACCAGGGCAGGGAAGCATGCGGCCTTTTTGGTGTGATGAACACGAGCGGGAAAATGTTCCCGGGCAACATTGCCATATCGGCGATCAAGAATATCAAGGTAAGGGGGAACGGCCTTGGCGGCGGATTTGCCGTTTACGGGCTCTACCCGGATTACAAGGATTTTTACGCTCTGCACATAATGTTTGAAGATAAATGGCGCGATGTTAAGACAATAGTGGAGAAATACCTGACTGAAAATTTTAATGTCTCTTACGACGAACAAATACCGACCAATCCGCATGTCAACATCTTTCACCCCCCTCTTGTCTGGAGGTACTTTGTCACACCGGAAAAAAAAGGTGATGAAAGAAACATTTCCGATGACGAGTTTGTGGTCGATAAGGTTATGCACATAAACACGAGCATTGAAGACGCCTATGTATTCTCATCGGGCAAAAATATGGGCGTTTTCAAGGGAGTTGGGTTTCCTGAAGAAATTGCGGACTATTTTTTACTTGATAAGATGTACGAAGGCTATATCTGGACCGTCCACAGCAGGTTCCCGACCAATACCCCCGGGTGGTGGGGGGGCGCCCACCCGTTTAGTATTCTTGACTGGACGGTTGTCCATAATGGAGAGATTTCTTCATACGGGACCAACCGGAGATTTCTTGAAATGTTTGGATATTACTGCACTTTATTTACGGACACGGAAGTTATGGCCTATGCCGTGGACTATTTGATGAGAAGGCAGGGCTATCCCATCGAGGTTGCTTCGAAGATTTTTGCCCCCCCTATGTGGGACGCGATCAACCGGATGGACGAGAAGGAAAAACATCTTAATACAACGCTGCGGATGGTTTATGGCCCCCTGCTTTTAAATGGGCCGTTCACAGTTATTGTGGCTCGCCATAACGAGATGTTCGGGATTACAGACAGGATCAGGCTGAGGCCGATTACCGCGGGAGCAAAAGACGATATGGTCTATCTTAGCTCGGAAGAAGCGGCAATCAGAACTGTAGCGCCCGATCTTGATTTTGCGTGGACACCGCACGGAGGCAATCCTGTTGTGGTGAGGATGAACTCTACTGATCATTTGTTAAGCATGGAGAATTCTATATAGCTGGGTGATCGAAAATGTATTCGTATTTGTTGCCGGAATTTACCATTGAAAGAAAAACAGACCGCTGTATCAAGTGCAGGGTCTGTGAAAGACAGTGTCCTTTCGGAGGCCACAAGTATGACCCGGATTTTGATGCTATGTCCTCCAATGAGGAGGTTTGCGCCGGCTGCCAGAGGTGCGCTGTTTTCTGCCCGACAGGCGCTCTTTGTATCCAGCCTCATCCTTCGCAGTACAAGACTAATTACAACTGGACTAAGGAAAAGTTCCAGGACTTGAAAAAGCAGGCTGAAACCGGCGGCATAATCCTGACCGGGAGCGGAAACGACAAGCCGTACAAGGTCTACTGGGATCACCTTGTCTTAAATGCTTCGCAGGTGACCAACCCTTCGATCGACCCGCTGAGGGAACCCATGGAACTAAGAACTTTTCTGGGGAAGAAGCACGATACGCTTGAAATTGCCATGAATGAAGAAGGCATTGAAATAAAGAGCGAATTGAATCCCAACAAGATGATTGAAATTCCGGTGGCTTTTTCAGCCATGTCCTACGGGGCGATCAGTTACCAGGCCTTTAAATCGCTGGCCATGGCAGCCAAAGAAGTCGGGACTCTTTTTAACACGGGTGAAGGCGGGATGCCCCTTGAAATGAGGGGTGAATACGGCGGGAACACTGTGGTGCAATGCGCCAGCGGAAGATTTGGCGTTGATTCGGAATACTTGAATTGTGCGTCAATAGTTGAGATCAAGATTGGACAGGGCGCCAAGCCTGGTATCGGCGGGCATCTTCCCGGCGAGAAGGTGTCGTTTAACGTGGCCAGGAACAGAATGATTCCGGAGGGGACGGACGCTATTTCCCCGGCGCCGCAGCATGATATTTATTCAATTGAGGATCTCTCAATGCTGATCTACGCTTTAAAAGAGGCTACCAACTATACAAAACCTATTTCTGTTAAGATTGCCGCAGTACACCATGTTGCAGCCATCGCCTCCGGAATAGTCAGGGCCGGCGCGGATATCGTCGCCATCGACGGTATAAGAGGCGGAACGGGGTCGGCGCCCAAAATAATCAGGGATAATATAGGAATCCCCATTGAGCTTGCCTTGGCGGCTGTTGATAAAAGACTTCGTGACGAAGGAATCAGGAATAAATGTTCGGTTATCGCGGCCGGCGGGTTCAGGTGCAGCGGGGATATCCTCAAGGCCATTGCGCTGGGAGCGGATGCAGTATATATCGGCACCGCGGCGCTGGTCGCCATGGGCTGCACGCTTTGCCAGAAATGCTATACAGGGAAATGCTCCTGGGGAATCTGCACACAGGATCCTTACCTTTCCAAGAGGCTTAACCCTGAAATTGTCAGCGCCAAGCTGGTTAATCTGCTAAGGAGCTGGGAGCGCGAGATAAAGGAAATGCTTGGCGGTATGGGTATAAATGCAATAGAGAGTATAAGGGGCAACAGGGATCACCTCCGCGGTGTCGGGCTGGAAGGCTGGGAACTGGATGTTCTGGGAGTAAAAGGAGCGGGGGAGTGATAACTTATGGCGTTAAACTTGAAGTCCGGCTTGCGTGAAATGTTCCTGGAAGGGAACAGGCCTGTAAGTGAGCTTGGTGAGTATGTTACCGCCAGCGGCTCTCAGGTCCGGATAGACGCTTTGAGCCTGAAGCACAAAGAATTGAACGACCTGCTCAGGGAGGTAGTTTCAAAGGGAGCGCGGGAGATTACCATTAACAACGTTTTCGGGCACAGGTATCTTGGCACCAGGCTCGGCATATTCTCCGGCTGTGGGGTTGAACTTGACATACACGGAACTCCCGGTAACGACCTGGGGGCATTTCTGAACGGTCAGCGCATCACTGTTTACGGCAATGCCCAGGATGGCGTCGGCAATACGATGAACGAGGGAGAGATAATTGTTCATGGCAAGGCCGGAGATGTTGTGGCCATGTCGATGCGGGGCGGAAAGATTTTCATCAGGAATAATGTTGGTTATAGAGCTGCAATTCACATGAAGGAATACAAAGATAAAATTCCGGTGCTTGTGGTTGGCGGAACAGCGCAGGACTTTTTCGGGGAGTACATGGCGGGCGGGATAGTGCTTTTACTGGGGCTCGGCCTGGAGGATGGCAAAAACCATAATGCCGGCTATGTAGGAACCGGGATGCACGGCGGTGTAATGTATGTAAGAGGAAGCATGCAGAGGAACCAGCTTGGGAAAGACGTTGGAATTTATGAGACGGATAACCGGGACCTGGAAATTATCCGGCGGTATACAGGAGAATTTGCACAGCGATTCGGATTAAATGCGGAAGAAATCCTCCAGGGAAGTTTCCGGAAAATCACGCCGCTTTCCAAAAGGCCGTATAAAAACACATACGCATATTAATAAGACAGGGAAAGTTGACCACTGCCGGCTATAAAGGCCGGCTTTTTTATTTCGTCCGGATTTTATGAAAGACGACTTTTTTAGACTAAAGTAAAGGGTTTTCGCCTCTTGTTGTGGAATTACTTATTATTCCTGCAAGGAGTTGAAAACTATGAAGAAGAAAATTGTTGCAGTGTTGCTGATACTGTGTGTGTTACTGTTGGTTACTTTGACTGCGGAAGCTGCATCGACTGGTCAGACTAATATCAGCCAGGTTGTCAAACTGATTGTAAACGGTAAAACCATAAACACGGCAGCGAGCGAGTCGCCGGTTGTTTATAAAGGAAGGACTTTCGTTCCTATCAGAATAGTGGCTGAAGCGTTAAATTTAAAGGTTGACTGGGACAGTAAGCTTAAGACGGTCAAAATAACCGGCAAGACTGATTCCGAAGCGGACAGCTCGTTATTGGCTCAGAAGGACAAAACAATCCAGGACCTCACAGCGCAGTTAACGCAGAAGAACAGCACAATTCAAAGTATGCAGGCTGAGATTGATACGCTCAAGAAACAGAATAACACTGATCTTGGGGATTTGGAAGACGACCTGTTTTCGGATTATGATTATTTGGAAAATGTAAAAATTGATGAAATCAGACTAGACGGTGACGAAGATGATGTAACCGTTAAAATTGAGGTTAACCTGGACAGTTACGATACTAAGTGGTCAAAGTTAAGCGACAGCGAAATAAAAAGCTATATCAAAAACGTGGTGGATAAAATTCAGGACGAGCTTTCCGATGATACCAAGGTGAGCGGAAAAATTATAGACAACGACAGCAATGACACTTTAGTGACTTTTACCAAGAACGGAACCTCCACCTTTTCATTGAGCTATAAGGATGAGGACTACCGGGGAGATTTAGAATCCGACATTGAAGATGTAGAGGACAATCTTGAAGGTGACAATTTCTGGGTAGACGACATAGAATTCGAAATAAACACTGTTACCTATTACGATGACGATACCGTTAAAGTTGTACTCGGGGCAGTTACAAGCAGCGCTGCTTCCAAGTGGGACGACTTGACCAGCAGTAAGATTGAAAGCGGCGTAAAAGCAATCGGCAAGGAAGTTGCCGATACTTTTGAGGATGACGCCGATGTCAGCATTGACTATGTTCAACTTACTTTTAAAGATAACGATAATAGCACGCTGACGGACGGCAGTTACAAGTATAATGTTAACTCCAAAAGTTTAACAAAAATATAAAATAGTTTTGTAAATTTTCCCCGCAATAAAGCTTGAAGTGACTTGAGCGGCCTGTAATTCAGATGATATATAGATATATAAAATTTAAAGGATTAAGGTGAGGAAATGAAGATAGCAATAATCCTGCCGCCCTGGTTCAAGATACCCCCTGCCGGTTACGGGGGTATTGAAGTTGTCGTCAGCCTTCTTGCTGACGGCCTGGTTGCAAAAGGCCATGAAGTCACTGTCTGCACGGTTTCAAAATCTGACACAAAAGCGAATATCTATAAGGTTTTTGACGAGGAAATGAAAGCCTGCCTGGACAAACCGCCTTCAAGTTTTCTTAACGTAGCTTTAACCCACGCCCTGTCCTCGTATATGGAAGTAATTGGCAAAGGTTTTGATTTGATCCATGATCACACCTGGAAGGAAGGGTTGTGCTGCGCTGCTTTTTTAAAGGAAATTCCCGTAGTGCATACGCTGCACGGTCCTTTTGACGAGGAAAACAAGGCGTTTTACAGGCTTTTTGCCGGCCGTACGGGAATTCATTTTATTTCTATCAGCAACAACCAGCGCTCTTTTCTTCCCGGCCTTAATTATCTCGGCACTGTATACAACGGTGTTAAATTTGATAAGTACCCCTTCTCCCAGGACAAGGACGACTTCTTCTTTTTCATAGGGCGTTTCAATCCGGAAAAGGCGCCCCACCTTGCCTGCGAAGCCGCCAAACGAATGGGGGCGAAGCTTGTTTTGGCCGGCAAGGTTCACGAGCAGGCCGAAGTAATCTATTTTGACCAATTCATCAGGCCTTATCTGAACGAGAAGATAACTTACATAGGTGAAGTGGGACACTGGAGCGAAGAAAAAATGCATATGTTTTCCCGCGGCAGAGGTTACCTTTACCCAATCAAGTGGGAAGAGCCTTTCGGTATAACTATGGTTGAGGCAATGGCCTGCGGAACACCTGTGATAACTTTCAAGAGAGGTTCAGCCCCGGAGGTTGTTGAACACGGCGTTACAGGTTTTGTGGTTGAGACCATGGATGAATTTGTTGCGGCCGCAGACCGGGCAGGGAGCATCAGCCCCTTAAAATGCCGGGAAAGGGCAGAGAATCTTTTTACTTCCCAGGTTATGGTGGACAGCTACGAACGGCTCTATAAAAAAGTGATTGAAAAAAGACTGACTGGCTGATTAGCCGCACGGGCAATGGAAATTAAAAAAGCGTGGTCTTGAGTAAGGGGGATGTCCTTGTTTAAAAAATTATCCGAAGAAAACTGGATAATCAGCGAAGAGGGTTTTGAGCAGGATAAGAGAAAGTTTTGGGAAACAATCTATACGCTTGGTAACGGGTATCTCGGTTCGAGGGGTGTCCTGGAAGAGAGCTTTGAGAACGGATATCCCGGGACTTATCTGGCTGGTATTTATGATCAAACCGCGGGTCAGCCTTTTGAAATTGTCAACGCCCCCAACCCGTTGAGGATTGAAGTTTATATTAACGGCGTCAGGCTTTCCGTAAATGAGATGAAAGTTGCTGAACACCGCCGTGCTTTAGACCTGAAAAAGGCCGTTCTGCACAGACGGACTGTCTTTCAAAATGATCAGGGCAGATATGAGTACGAATCGGCGCGGTTCTTCAGCTTGAAGGACTATCATGCCGCCGTGATGGTTTTTTCCTTAAAACCGCTGGATTATGACGCTGAAATAACGGTCAAAAGATTAATCGACGGCACAACTGAAAATGCTGTTCAGGCAGTCGGGGATCCAACCAAGCATTATTCAGTCCGGGATTGCTCATTTCATAATCCGGGTGGGGCCGTTTACCTTGAAGCGGAAACAATTATTTCCGGGCAGTCAATTGGTCTGGCTACAGACCTGGAGTTCTCAGGAAGAGGTTCCTATCCGGAAGTAAAGTGGTCCGTTTCGGCCGGTGAGGAAACAGTCTCCCGGGAGTGCTCTTTTAAAGCTGCCAAAGGGAAAAGGTATACGTTCACATCTTTTATAACAATCTATACATCCCGTGACAAAAAGCGCAGCGTAAAGACGTGCTGCCTTGACTTGTTGGGGTCTTTAAGGAAAAAAGGCGCCGCGGCCCTTTTTAAAACCCACTGCAGCGCCTGGAGGGAAAGATGGGTAAATTCCGATTTTTTGATTGACAGTGAGGCTTCCCTGCAAAATAATGTGCGCCTGAACACCTACCATCTTCTGATTGCTGTTCCGCTCGTGGATTTGGATGTGAGCATCCCGGCTAAAACATTATCAGGCGAGTGGTATAAAGGCCACGTATTCTGGGATACGGAAATCTTTGTTTTGCCGTTTTTTATCTTTACTCAGCCTGAACTGGCCAGAAATCTTCTCCTTTACCGCTACCGGCGTTTAAATCAGGCCAGGGCCAAGGCAAGGGAAAACGGCTACAAAGGGGCCTGGTGGCCATGGGAATCAGCTGAAAGCGGAGATGACGAGACTCCCAAAACATGGGTCAACTTTGATGGTACAGTTATCCCCGTTCATGTATCCAAAAGGGAGATTCATATCTCAGGAGATATAATATACGGAGTAGTTTTATATTACCAGGCTACTTCCGATAAGGATTTCATGCTCCGGTACGGCGCGGAAATGGTTTTTGAAACAACCCGGTTCTGGGCAGCACGCGTAAACTATAATAGCGAAAAAAACTATTATGAAATAAAAGATATTATTGGTCCAAATGAATTTCAAGAATGTGTTGATAATAATTTTTATACAAATTATATGGCCAGGTGGAATTTGAGATACGCGGCGGAACTTTACGGCTTACTGGCCAGGGAGCATCCCCTTCGCCTGAACAGGCTGGCTAAAAAAATTGGATTAAAAGAAGAAGAGATCCGGTCATGGGAAGATATTTCGGAAAAAATCATTATTTTCACCAACCAGGATGGACTTATTGAAGAATTTGAGGGTTATTTCAACAAGAAAGAGTTCTTAATTCAGGAATGGGATGAAAACGCAATGCCGGTCTGGCCTGCTTCGTTGGCCCTTGCCGAGGTCAAAGACACCCAGTTGGTCAAGCAGGCTGATGTTATACTTTTATTACGGTTGTTTGCCAACGAATTCGATAGCCGGGTGAAAAAAGTCAACTACGATTTTTATGAAAAGAGGACCACGCACAAATCAAGCCTCAGTTTGCCGAGTTATGCCATTACAGCCCTCGAACTGGGTAACCTGGGAGAGTCTTACAAGCATTTCATCCAGGCCATAAGGGCGGATTACGGCGACTTATACGGCAATACGGAGCTTGGTATGCATGCGGCCGCGCTTGGCGGCGCATGGCAAATTGCAGGATACGGTTTTGCCGGGCTGAAAATAAAAGATGAGATTTTGTCTGTAAACCCGGTTTTACCCGGGGAAGTAAGCGGCATCCGCCTTAATTTCTGGTTCAGGAATGCTTTGTTCGAGCTGAAAGTTGACAACGCCGGAGGAAAGCTTCAGATAGAGGTCTTATTTATCCGCGACAAGTCCAGGAACAGGAAGGGTATTTGGCTGGAAGTAGGCGGTGAAAAGTGCTTTTTGAGCCGCGGCCAAAAATTCGCTTTGAAAAGGTGATCAAAAATGAACGAAAAGGTAGCTTATATATGGGACATTGACGGGGTAGTGGTTGACAGCCCGCATGAGGATGCCTGGCGCATAACTGCGGCAAAAGAACCGTATCTGGTTGAAACAATGGATTCAGACTTTTATTTTACTTACGTTGCTTCCCGGCCAAGGTACGAAGGGGGCAACAATATCCTTGAGCTGAACAACGTTTATGACCGGCTTGGGGCAAAGACAGGGGAGCAGAAAAAGGTTATTCTGGAGAAGTACTGCAGTGAGAAGAACAGGCTGATCAAAGACCTCATCAAAGCCGGGAAGTTCAAACTTTTCCCGGATGCAGTCTCAATACTTTTGGAGGCTAAAAGCAAAGGAATTCTTCAGGCTGCCGCATCAGCCTCAAAAAACGCCAGGGACATGCTGATTAAAGTAACCAAAGACCGCTTGATTAATGAGCTTGGACCTGCGTATAATGCAATTGATGAAGCTGATACGCTTTACTCAATGTTTAATGTTGATGTTTGCGGAACCGACCTGGAGGGTAAAAAAAGCATTCTGGAATTTGCTTCCGCCAGGATAAAAGAACTTTTGCCCGGTGAAAAACTGCGGTTCGTGGTGTTTGAAGACGCCTCTTCGGGAATCGAGGCTGCCAAATCGCTGGGTTTTGACGCAGTCGGCGTGTGGCGTATAGGTCAGGAGGAAGCTCTGCGCCGGGCCGGGGCGGATTTTGTTGTTAGGGATTTAAGAACAGCCGATATTTATAAATTTATTGACTTACTTTAAAAGTTTTAGGAGGAATTTTAATGAAACATACCCTGGCGGTATTGGCTCTTAATAAGCCCGGTGTACTGGCCAGAATATCCGGACTGCTGAGCAGGCGCGTCTTCAACATAGAGAGCATTGCCGCAGGATATACGGAAGACAGCGACGTTTCGCGCATTACCATTGTTGTGAACGGCGATGACCGGGAACTCGATCAGGCAATGAAGCAGCTTTCCAAACTGATTGATGTAATCAAGGTACAGGAACTCTTTAAATCAGGTTCTATTGACAGGGAGTTGGTCCTGATTAAAGTCAAGGCTGATTCTGCGCGCCGCTCTGAAATAGTCGATATTGTAGAGATTTTCCGGGCTAACATTGTTGATATTAACCGCGAAACGGTTGTTATCGAATTAAGCGGCGGGGAAGAAAAAATAAACGCCGCCTGCGCGGTTCTCGAGGATCACGGAATTGTCGAGATTGTACGGACCGGTAAAGTATCCATTGGCAGGGGCCCCGACGCCGCCAAGCACTTTTTGGAAGGAAACGATCAGTAAAACCCTGGGGGGAGATTGCAAATACGACCTGTCATTGGGATTACTTGCAGTTGGGATAATGAAAACCAGAGGCACTTTCTTGGTTCGCTGTACTGCGAAGCTGTCAGGGTTGCCGGCGGGTTACCTGTCCTGCTGTCAAATTATGAAAAAGAGGAAGAAATCGCCGGGCTTCTTGGAATCATCGACGGGCTGCTGCTTTCCGGGGGAAAGGACGTGGACCCGTTTTATTTCGGGGAGGAAGCGATTCCTGAATGCGGGGAAATAACTCCCTTACGGGACAGTTTTGAGATAAAGCTGGCTAAGATGGCTATCAAGAACCAAGTCCCGGTTCTGGGAATCTGCAGGGGAGCCCAGGTGTTAAATATAGCTTCCGGAGGAACTATTTATCAAGATTTAAACACTCAGCTCACCGGTTGTTTGAAGCATTATCAGCAGGCGCCCGGCTGGGCAGCCACCCATAAGATAAATATAGAAAAAGGTACTTTGCTGGAATCGATTTTTCAGGTACCGGAAATCAGGGTAAACAGTTATCACCACCAGGCGGTTCATGATGTTGCTCCCGGATTTATAATCTGCGCAAAATCCTCCGACGGAGTTGTGGAGGCTATTGAAGGCGCTTCGGGCTCTTTTGTTCTTGGCCTGCAGTGCCATCCGGAGGAAATGTGGGAAAAAGACTTCCGGTTCTTAAAACTTTTTCAGGCATTGACTAATTATGCTGTAAAATAAACAGGGACGGACAGAAAATATTTGTATTTTATGGATCCGGTTGGAGAATTATTCTGTTTCCTGTCGAATCAATACAATATTTACCTGATGTTTTTTTAAGGGGGCGCCTATCGTAAAAACTGTTCCAACTGCTCTGGTAGCCGATGATCATTATGGCATAAGGCATTTACTGTCAACAATTATGGAGGAGATAGGTTATAAGGTCAGTCTGGCCAAAAACGGTTTCGAAGCTGTTGAAGCCGTGGAAAAGTACCGCCCATATCTAGTCTTTCTGGATGTCCAAATGCCGGTGATGAGCGGTCTTCAAGCCCTGGGCAGGATTAAGGCAATTTCACCGGAAACGACAGTAGTGATCATGACAGCCTATATTTCACGTGAAGTCGTCAGCGCGGCAATGGAAAAAGGGGCCAGTTTTTGTATTGCAAAACCTTTCGATATAAATAAGACGAGGCCCTTTCTGCAAAAATTCTTTAATGAGGAAGGGGTTTGCGGGTGTTGCCTGCCGAATAACTGCAGCATGGTACTGCCCGTGTAACAGAATTAAAATTTAATATCCTATACAAGCAATGCCCATTACATTAAAATATTTGATAAAATATAAAGTGAGTAATGGGCCTGTTTCGTTTCAAGAGTTATTATTATCAAGCCCATTCCTTCAAGAATGGGTTTTTAGGTTTTTTAATGGAAGGTTGCTGACGGATTGTTCAGTATTTACAGGATAGCCGACGCAAATTTCAACCGTGCCAGAGAGGGACTCCGGGTTGTCGAGGAGTTGGCCCGCTTTATTTTAAATGACGCTGATCTGGCCGGCCGGCTGAAAAGTATGCGGCATCAACTCCGTTCGATCCAGCAGGAATGGCCCGGCGGGGTCGAAAAGTTTATGTCCGGCAGGGACTCGCAAACGGATGTCGGTTTTAACAGCCGGGAAGAAAAAGAGTTTGAAAGGCTTGACTTTCTTGAACTGTCCCTGGCCAACTTTAAACGCGTGCAGGAAGCCATGCGTGTTCTGGAAGAGTATGCCAAGTTCATTTCAACCGGTTCCGACTTTAAAAAAATACGCTTTGAACTTTATGATTTGGAAAAGAAGATGACCCTCAAGCTGGTTGAATTAAAAGCAAACGAATTGTACAATGTAGATTATACCCTTTATGTTATCGTTCAGGAAAAGTTCTCCGGGGGAAGGGACCTTGTAGAAGTTGCCAGATCGGCGATTTCCGGCGGCGCAACCGTGATTCAGTTTCGGGACAAAGAATCCCCCGACAGCAGGCTGCTGGAAAAAGGTCTTGAACTGCGCCGTCTGACTCGTTCTAAAGATGTGCCCCTGATTATCAACGACCGGATCGATATAGCCCTTGCCGTGGATGCGGACGGCGTTCACCTTGGCCAGGATGACCTGCCCGTTTCTGCTGCCAGGCAGCTTCTCGGGCCCGGAAAAATTATCGGCGTATCCACCCATTCGCTGGAGCAAGCCCGGCGGGCGCGCCGGCAGGGTGCTGATTATATAGGGGTAGGCCCGGTTTTTGACACCAAAACTAAGGAAAACGGCGCCAGACCGGTCGGATTGGAATTACTCAGGCAGGTCGGCGGGGAAATTGACCTGCCCTGGGTTGCAGTCGGCGGGATAGATAAATCTAACGTTTCCGAAGTTGTATCAGCCGGGGCAAAGGGTGTGGCTGTTGTTACAGCGGTGGTTTCAGCCCCGGATATACGGGCAGCAGCCTTATTTTTACGGGAAGAGATTATAAATACCCGCTCATCCCGGATGACAAAAATTATAGACGGGGGTTTTGAAGAATGACGCAGCTTTTATCAGCCAGGGCCGGGATAATCACAGCACAAATGAAAAAAGTGGCTGAAAAAGAAATGCTTGAGCCTGAGGTGATCAGGCAGGGAGTGGAAGCGGGGACAGTAGTTATTCCCGCAAATACAAACCACAGCGGGCTTATACCCTGTGGTATCGGAAAAGGTCTGCGGACCAAGGTTAACGCCAATCTGGGCACTTCCACCGCTTCGCGCGGGTTAAAGGGCGAGCTGGAAAAACTGGAAACAGCCCTGTCAGCAGGCACGGATGCCGTGATGGATCTCTCTACTGGCGGGGAAATTAACGAAATCAGGCGGGAAATCCTATGCCGCTGTCCTGTTCCGCTGGGAACGGTGCCGATTTACCAGTCTGTTGTGGAAGCCAAGGAAAAACGCGGCAGCATTGTTGCAATGACGGCCGATGACATTTTTACTGCGCTGGAGACGCAGGCCGGGGACGGTGTTGATTTTTTTACTGTCCACTGCGGTGTGACCATGGAAACAATCAGCCGTTTAAGGCGTCAGGGCCGGGTTACCGACATTGTCAGCAGAGGGGGGTCCCTGCTGACCGGCTGGATGCTGCACAACCAGAAGGAGAATCCTCTGCTGGAAGAATTTGATCGCTTGCTGGATATTTGCCTTAAATACGATGTGACGCTCAGCCTTGGTGACGGCCTGCGCCCGGGGTGCCTTGCCGATGCCACGGACCGGGCCCAGATCCAGGAGCTTTTAATATTAGGAGAACTGGTGGAAAGATCGCGTAAGGCAGGAGTACAGGTTATGGTAGAAGGACCCGGACATCTGCCTCTCGATCAGGTAATTCCGAATATTATGCTTCAAAAGAGCCTTTGCAACGGAGCGCCTTTTTATGTGTTGGGGCCCTTGGTTACCGATGTGGCGCCGGGGTACGATCACATAACCTCCGCCATCGGCGGTGCGCTGGCTGCAATGGCGGGAGCGGATTTTCTCTGCTACGTTACTCCCTCCGAACACCTTGGCCTGCCCAGTGTCCAGGATGTCCGGGAGGGTGTGATTGCCTGCCGCCTGGCCGGCCACGCGGCCGATTATGTCAAGAACGTGCAGGGGGCAAGAGACTGGGATCTGGCGATGGCGAAAGCCCGCAAGGAATTGGACTGGGAGAAACAGTTCGCCTTGGCCCTGGATCCGGAAAAAGCCCGCCGCTGCAGGGAGGCGCACAACCCGGAGCAGATTGAAGCCTGCACGATGTGCGGGGATTTCTGCGCTATGAAGCTGGTCGGGGAACATCTGGGCAAAGTACCGGAAGACTGCTGATCAGCTACTACCATAAACCATGAAAGGATACCGGTGAGGCATTTGGACCTGAGTACCCTGGGGGAAATGAAACTTATCGAGCTTCTTACCCGGGAAATCGTCCTTTATCCCGACAACGTGATCAGGGGGATAGGGGACGATGCCGCTGTCTTAAAGGGCGAGGGGGAAGACTGGCTTTTGTTCACCACCGATATGCTTATCGAGGGTGTCCACTTTTCCATGGCTTACGTAAAGCCTGACCATGTCGGAGCGAAAGCGCTGGTGGCAAGTGTCAGCGACATTGCAGCCATGGGCGGCAGGCCGCTGCATGCGGTTGTTTCTCTGGGGATTCCCTTGAAATTTTCGGTAGAGGCTTTAAAGGGGATTTATTCCGGATTAAGGAGCGCTGCGGAAGAATACAGCCTGAATATTGTCGGCGGAGATACTGTGAAATCTCCGGGTAAATTAATCATTAACGTTGCCCTGATCGGGTGTGTGGGCGCCGGTAAGGCTGTTTACCGCAGCGGCGCAAAACCCGGAGATCTGGTTTTTGTTACCGGCAGCCTCGGAAATTCGGCTGCAGGACTTTTTCTCTATCAGAACCCCGGTACCAGAGTTTCACCAGAAGCCGGCAGCTTTTTAAAATCGGCCCATACCAATCCGAAGGCGCGTGTCAAACAGGGTGTCTTGCTGGCAGGTACGGGAAAAGTTACCTCAATGGATGACATCAGCGACGGACTGGCTACTGAAATTCATGAAATTTGCCTGGCCAGCGGTGTCGGCTGCCGGATCAGATCTCCCCTTGTTCCACAAGACCAGAGGATGAAGGAAGCGGCCGCAGCCGCCAAACGGGACCCGCTTAACTGGGCGCTGTACGGGGGCGAGGACTTTGAACTGATTTTTACAGTCCGCCCTGACAGCGCTGCCGCCTTAAAGCGCCTTTTCAACGAAGCAGGAGAAAAGTGCCATCTTATTGGTGAGATTGTGCAGCAGGCGGACGGAATTACAATGGAACTGCCGCAGGGTTATTTTGTTCCCCTGGAGGCAAAAGGATATGATCATTTTAAGGCAAGGAATGATTAAGGGGAAAGTCATGGATCTAAAATCTGAATCGGCGCAGCATACTTTTTTTTGGGGTGAACTCCTGGGCGACATCCTGGAGGCGGGCGCTGTTATTTGCCTGACCGGCGGACTTGGCGCCGGCAAGACTGTTTTCGCCAAGGGAGTGGGAAAGGGCCTTGGTGTGAAGGAAGTAATCAACAGCCCCACGTTTACGATTATCAAAGAATACCAGGGGAGGGTTCCTTTTTACCACATTGACGCCTACCGCCTGAAGGGACCGGCAGAGCTCGACGACCTGGGGGGCGAGGAATATTTTGAAGGGAACGGCGTCACACTGATAGAATGGGCTGATCAGGTTGCAGAGGCTCTGCCGCAGGACAGGTTGGACATAACTATCTGTGCTGACCCGCAAGCGGATGAAATCCGGATGATCAGCTTTAATCCCCGGGGAGAACGATACTGCCGCCTGATGGAGGATTATAAAAATATTGTACGTGCTGGGAATTGAAGCGGCTACCTCAGTCGCCAGCGCAGCCGTTGCGCTGGATGATGTGCTGGTTGCTGAAAGAACTATAAATAACAAACGGACGCACTCTGTGAACCTGCTGCCCATGATTAAAGGCGTCCTGGAAGAGGCAGGCATCGAACATACCCAACTGGGAGGGATTGCCGCCTCGATAGGACCCGGCTCTTTCACAGGCTTGCGGATTGGCCTGGCCACTGCAAGGACGCTGGCCCAAGCGTGGGGCCTTCCTGTTGCAGGGATAGGGACGCTTGAGGCCCTTGCCTGTCTTTATCAGGCCAGGGGGGCAGGGTTGACCTGTCCTGTTATAACCGCCCGTAAAAACGAGGTTTACTCTGCTGTTTATGAGAACGGTCTGCAGCGCGTTGCCGGCCCGGCAGCGATATCTCCTGCTGATTTGGCCCTGAAGTTGAAAAAATTTGAGCAGCCGGTTACACTTTTAGGAGACGGCGCCCTTGCATACAGGGAAATTATTGAAGAACACCTGGGCGGCGCAGCGCTCTTTGCGCCCGGCGGGCTGTGCCTGCCGAGGGGAGCAAGCATTGCATCCCTTGGCTTAAGCAGGTTCAATGCCGGTCAGGGAGGGAATTATTCAAGCTTGAGGCCCTTTTATCTAAGGCTGTCGGAGGCGGAGTCAAAATGGCTGCAAAAATAATCGATTATAAGCCTGATTTAAGTATTTATTTTATTCCCATGCAGGCCAATCATCTCAGAGAGGTTATAGCTATTGAGCAGAAATCCTTTCCAACGCCGTGGTCGAGGTATGCTTTCTACGGTGAACTGCTCAATGATTTTGCTTATTATATAGTAGCCATATGCGGGGATAAAGTTGTCGGCTACGCCGGTATGTGGCTGATTATTGATGAGTCGCACATTACCAACCTGGCCGTTCACCCTGATTACAGGCAGTGCGGGATCGGCAGGTCTTTGATGCAGGAACTGGAAAATCAGTCTGTGACACTTGGGGCCAAATCAATGACCCTTGAAGTAAGGCCCAGCAATAGTATAGCAAAAGGCCTTTATTCAAGCATGGGTTTTTTTCAGGAGGGACGGCGCAGGGGCTATTATTCCGATACCGGCGAGGACGCGCTGATCATGTGGAAGCGCTTTTAATTACTTCCCGATAATATCCCTTAAAGTATTTTCTAGCTCTGTAAACTTGAACACGAAACCCTCTTTAAGAACTTTTTCCGGGAAGACCCGCTGACTGTTTAACAACATATCCGACATTTCCCCTAAAACAATTTTAAGAAGAAAACCGGGGACGGGCAGCCAGGAAGGACTTCCCGTAACCCGGCCCAAAACCCTGCAAAACTCTTTCATTCTAACCGGTTCCGGAGTAGTAACGTTTACCGGGCCAAAAATATTTTGGTTTTCTGCCGCAAATAGGGTCAACCTTGTCAAGTCCTTAATGTGTATCCAGGACATCCACTGGTCTCCCGCTCCCAGAGGCCCCCCTAAATAAAAGCGGAAAGAGGTTTTCATTCTGGCCAGAGCCCCTTCATCGCCCAACACAATACCAAACCGCAGGACAGTTACCCTGACTCCTGAAGCTTGAGCCTTAAATGCCTCCTCTTCCCATGCCCGGCATACTCCTGCTAAAAAATCCTGTCCTGGGCGTGAGTTCTCGGTTAGCTCCTCATTTCCACAGGGACCGTAAAATCCAATAGCCGATGCGTTGATTAACGCTTTGGGAGCAGCTTTCTGACGGCTGATGGCGTCTACAATAGCCTGTGTGGTCTGGATCCTGCTGCTCAAGATTTTCTCTTTTACGGTTTGCGTCCAACGGCGGCATGCAATAGATTCCCCGGCCAAGTTTATGATTAAGCCGACGTCATCCAGCGGCTCCGCCGGCAGCGGACCTGCAGAGTTGTCCCATTTTACAATGGATGCCCCGTGCCCCTGCGGGCTTGCTTTTTCGGGGCGCCTGCTGACAATACAAACCTCATGTCCGGCAGATAGCAATTCGGCGCATAAATTCTTCCCAATAAAACCTGTACCGCCAAATACAAGGACTTTCATTGAACCAACCTCCCGGAAAGCATAGGGAAATTCAAGCCTCATTGTGCCGCTTACCCACATATATGGAATTTATTTCATGTTTGTGTTAATAATATATCAAAGGTTCAAAAATGTGAATATGTATAAAAGAACTTGGCATGACAATATATGTCATGTGTTATACACAAAACAATACTAAAGGAAGTAGAGGCTTCCCTATTTAGGTAAATCAACTGGAATGTCGAAATTAATAAAGGAGCAATAAGCGTTGGTTTTTGACACCTGATATTGCTCCTTTTTAATATGAATACTCAGTTAATGACTATAAACCAGGCATTGCTACTTAATCTGGAGAACTTGATCACTGTTGATTATAATTGTGTGGGCAGCAGCGACCCAATCGACCTTGCAATTCATGGCTTCCGATACAAACCTGAGAGGAATCAGAGTTCTTCCGTCTACTATTCTTGCCGGTACATCCAACGGTGTTAATACACCGTTGATGTAGGCATTGCCGCCAATCACCAGGTTGACTGTAAAAGCGCCCTTATTTGCCGTAACTGTTTGGGTCTTCTCATCCCACTTTACGTTGGCCTGCAATCCCTCAAAAATAGTACGCTGCGGAACTAAGGTGTAACCTTTGTCAGTAATAGGTTGAACATCGAAGGTAAGTTCCTTGCCGTCTAGATTTATAATGATGCTATCGTCGTTTGCTTTTCTAATTGTGAATTCATCTATGGGGCCATAACCTGTACCTGTGGCATTTGTTGCAAACGCTTTATAGTAGTACTTACCTGGTATGAGATCGGTAAGAGTCGTTTTGAAGGGCATTGCTACAAACTCATTTTTACCTACTACGATTTTTTCGTTTGTCTGAGCATCTATGCCATAGTAGAAGCCATACTCTCTGATTTCCCCAAAACATTCTGTCATAAGTCCATTCAAAGTAACGTCATTGGCTGCAAGATCCGTTATTTGATTTGTTTTCACCACCGGTGTTTTAGAAGTTGCTCAGCCGCATGCGACGTTAGCATTCATTAAGAAAACAGGCAAAGCCAACAATGTCAGCAACATCATCATGCTAAACCATTTAGGGAACTTGATGCCTAACAAGTTATTAACCCCCTTTCCCTTATTTTTTAATAACTAGGTAAAAAACTATTTTATTATACAATACACCGACTAGCATTTCAACAAATAATTCCCATATATGTCGTTATTCAACGAATAGTGTCGCGGTATAAGCAATCAAGGAATATGATTTAATGAGGAAAATTAGGAACATAGCGGATGAAAGCGAAGGAGGTCCCTTTGCTTTTTATTTATAAACAGGATTAATAGTTAATTCATATTTACTATTAATGACTAATATAATATACTCTTTATTGCAAAGCTATTGGTTGGATAGGGGGGTGTTAACAATAAGCAGCCTGGAGGATGTTGCCGGCGACTTCCATATAGTATTGGAGTACATACGTGAAAATTTTTTCAGGCCGGTTGACCAGGTTACCCGTTCGCGGTTAAGCCATGTTCAATTTTGCGCCATGTCGATCCTTTGCAGGAGAGGTTCCCTTTCTATGTCCGAACTGGCGGACGAGATGCGGATATCCAAGCAGCAGCTTACACCCCTTATCCGCAAGCTGATTGACCGCAAAATGTTATCCAGAAAAACAGATCCCGATGACCGGCGCATCGTGCGTCTTGAAGTCACCGGGATCGGCCGGAGTACGCTGGAGGATTTGTTTAATGAGCTGAAAATGGCGCTTGTAGAAAAGCTTAAAGAGCTGCCCGTCGCAGAACTGGACGAACTGGGACAAATGCTGAAAAGAATTCTTGATATTCTTAAAAGCGTTTGTTAATTAAATTCAACCTGGTTAATTTAGAAGAAAGAAAAAAAGAATTTGAGGTGGTTTTTGGGAATGAAGAAAGTAAAAACGGCATTGCTGATTATTGTGGTAATCGTCCTGATCGGCGGAGTGATCGGGGGAGCTTACTATGTGTATGAGGGTATATACTTCTTTTCCACAGAAAACGCCAAGATAACGGCGAATACGGTTGTACTGACCCCGGAGGTGGCCGGCAAGATCAAGGAATTAAACGTCAAGGAAGGGGATTACGTAAAAACTGGCCAGGTACTTTTAAAACAAGATTTAAGCATGCTGGTGACAAGTTCTGCAATAAATCCGCAGGCTCTGGCCAGCACGGCAGATTCAATAATCTCAAAGGCGGATGTCAAATCGCCGATTGACGGCAAGATAGTGCAGCTGAATGTTGTAAAGGGACAGGTTGTCTCGCCCGGGATGGAGATTGCAACAGTAGCCGACACTTCACATATATACATACAGGCAAACATTGAGGAAACGGACATCAACAAAATCAAACAAGGCCAAAAGGTTGATATCAAAATAGACGCCTACCACCGGAGATCTTTTGAGGGATATGTAGAGAGCGTCAGCCAGGCCACACAAACGGCTTTCAGCCAGTATCCGTCGCTTAATACCAGCGGCGCTTATTCAAAAGTTACGCAGTTAATCCCTGTGAAAATCAGCATCGCTGACGCGGACAGCCTCAACCTTATGCTGGGGATGAATGCAACGGTCAAAATTCATATCAAGTAGTGAAAGGAGGTACTTTAAGCATGTGGAGACAAATTAAGTTTATCCCTGCATTCCTTTTAGCGGCGCTCCTGGTATTCGTCTTTTCCGGGTGTGCGGATAAAAGCGCCGACCAGGTAATGAATGTGAAAACTGCAGCCGCCGCCGATCAGGAACTGGAGGCGAAAATCCAACTGAGCGGAGTCCTTGTGCCGGAAAAGACTGTCGACATATCGAGTAAAATTTCGGGACAGGTTGTAAGTTTGGGTTTTGAAGCCGGCAGCGCTGTTAAAGCTGGAGACGTGCTTATGCAGCTTGATACGGAATCGTTAAAGGCCCAGCTTTTACAGGCCCAGGCAAGCCAGCTGTCGGCGGAAGCGGCTGTACAGTCTGTCCAGAACCAGGCTTCGACGGCAAAGATAAACCTGGACGCAGCACAAAAAGACTATGACAGGACAAAGATGCTCTACGCGGCGGGGGCAGTACCATTAAGCCAGATGGATGACGTTACCGACAAACTTGACCTTGCCAGAAACCAGTATAAAAATGCATCCGGGCCCGCCTTAAACCAGGCTAATGCCGCGGTCAGCACAGCCGCCGCCAATATAAAGAACATTCAGGTACAGATAAATTACGCTACTGTCAAAAGCCCCTCCGGCGGGATTGTGGCCAGCCGGAATGCAGATGTCGGCGAGGTCGTCTCTGCGGGTGTGCCGGTAATGTCAATTGTCGATACAAAAGTTTTGAAAATGAAAAGCACCGTAACGCAGGATGAACTTCCTCTTCTTTCAGAAGGTAAAGAAGTTGATTTGACCGTTGACAGCTACCCCGACGCTGAATTTAAAGGCGTCATCTCCAGCCTTGGACCTATTGCCGTGAGCACGGGAGAGGTTTTCCCCGTCGAAATATCGATTAAAAACAACGGCAGCCTTAAGGCGGGATTATCTGCCCATACGTCTGTCGCCGCCAGGGCGAGAGGGATTGTTGTCCCGGTGTCCGCAATTGCACAGGATTCAGGGAAAAGCTATGTTTTTGTGATCAAGGATAAACTGGCTGAGCGGCGCTCCGTAAAAACGGGGCTGAGAAACGATCAGTTAATCATAATTCTGACAGGACTTAACAAGGGTGAGCGGGTTGCCGTTACAAATGTAAACAGCCTGACTGACCGGGCGGCGGTAAATCCCAGTTAACTAAGCAGCATCTAAGGAGCAGCGTTCATGTTCAGGTTGTTTGGATATTTAAAACCGTACACCGGGGCTCTGTTCTGGGTTGTCGTATTTCTTTTCGCCCAGTCTATTGCCGAGCTTTACCTGCCGACGCTGATGTCTGATGTCGTCAACAACGGGATGATGAAAGGCGATACGGGATATATCTGGAAATACGGCAGCTATATGCTTTTAGTCGCTCTCGGAAGCAGTATTTGTTCGGTATTCGGCAGTTACCTGTCCTCGGTAACCGGGGTTGGTTTCGGCAGAGATATCCGCGATAAGGTTTTTTCGCATGTGGAAAGCTACTCCCTCCACGAGTTTGACAAGATCGGGACCGCTTCTTTAATCACGAGGGCTACCAACGACATAACCCAGGTGCAGACAGTGACGGTAATGGGCCTGCGGTTTATGATCTTCGCCCCGATTATGTGTATCGGGGGTATTATCATGGCCTACTCAAAGGACAGGGAACTTACCTTGATCCTGGCTGTCGTCCTCCCCATCATGCTGCTTATCATCTGGGGCGTAGCCAGTTTGATCGTGCCGCTGTTCAGGTCAATGCAGGCCAAACTTGACAGGGTAAGCCTGGTACTGCGCGAGAACCTTACGGGAATAAGAGTTATCCGGGCGTTTAACAGGCTGGAGAAAGAAAACGAACGCTTTAAGGAAGCGAACCTGGACCTGACCGACACTTCTATTAAAGTAAATAAAATTATGGCTGTCATGCAGCCGGTAATGATCATTATGATGAACGTTACCTCTATTGCCATTATCTGGTTCGGCGGATACCGGATCGCCCAGAACAATATGCAGGTCGGGGACATGATGGCGTTTATCCAGTATGCTACGCAGGTCATGTTCTCCATCATCATGGTGACGATTATGTTTGTCATGGTGCCCAGGGCACAGGCGTCGGCCGTCAGGATTAACGAGGTCATGGACATCAAGCCGGAGATTGTGGATCCGCCGCAGGGCCGGAAGACCAGCAAGGAAGGCAATATAGAATTCCGGGATGTAACTTTCAGCTATCCCGGCGCCGAACTGCCTGCCGTAAAGAATATTTCATTCGCCGCCTGTCCCGGCGAAGTGACGGCAATCATTGGCGGCACCGGCTCGGGAAAATCAACGCTGATTAACCTGATCCCGAGATTCTATGATGTGGACAGCGGCTGTGTCCTGGTTGACGGGGTGGACGTAAGGCAAATGGAGCAGAAGGACCTCCGGGCTAAAATCGGTTTTGTTCCGCAGACCCCGATCCTGTTCAGCGGCACTGTTTCAGAAAACATCCGCTATGGAAAAGCCGGCGCCACCGAAGAGGAGATTATTCACGCGGCGGAGGTCGCCCAGGCGAGCGAATTTATTTCCCAGATGGAAGGCAAGTACGAGGCTCTAATTTCCCAGGGCGGCACGAATTTGTCCGGCGGTCAGAAACAGAGGCTATCCATTGCCCGCGCCCTGGTCAGAAGGCCGGGGATATACATTTTGGACGACAGTTTTTCGGCGCTGGACTTTAAGACTGACGCCTTGCTGCGGGCGGCGCTTAAAAAGGAGACTGCCGCTTCGATCGTAATCATCGTCGCCCAGAGGGTGGGGACTGTAATGGACGCCGACAGGATCATCGTTCTGCACGCGGGTGAGATTGTCGGAATGGGCAAACACAAGGAACTTCTGGTTACCTGCGCGGTTTACCATGAGATTGTATCCTCCCAGTTGTCGGAAGAGGAGATTGCCTAAAGATGAGTGAGCGCGACACACAAAGACAAGGACCCGGCCCGGCGCCGCCGGGAGGACCCATGGGCCGGGGTCACATGATGGGACAGCCGGTTGAAAAGGCGAAGGATTTCAAGGGAACTTTTCTGCGGCTGATCGGGTACCTGAAGCCGGAAAAATACCGCTTTATGGTGATGACTGTCCTGGCTGTCTTAAGTACGGTTTTTTCCATTGTAGGCCCCAAAATTATGGGAAAGGCCACAACCAAGATTGCCGACGGGGTCCTGGCCAAATATTCCTATTATACACAATTGTATACGGCGATCCAGGAAAAAATGCCGGCTGAAGTGATTAACAAGCTTAAGAATCAGCCTATCCCGGGCTTTGATTTCGGGTATATTGAAAAAATCCTGCTCTGGCTGATTGTGTTATATGTAATCAGCGCGCTTTGCAGCTTTGCGATGGGCTATATAATGTCCAGCGTTTCCCAGAATACGGTCTATAAAATGCGTAATGATGTAAAGGATAAGCTCGACAACCTGCCCCTGAAATATTTCGACCAGCGGACCCACGGCGAGATTTTAAGCCGTGTAACCAACGATATGGATAACATTGCCACGACTCTTCAGCAGAGCCTGACCCATCTGATCACGTCCGTAGTTACCGTAGCCGGTATTCTTGTCATGATGCTGACGATCAGCCCTGTGATGACGGTACTTGTCCTGGTGACCCTGCCGGCCAGCGGTATTATTACAGCTTATATAGCTAAAAATTCTCAGAAATATTTTTCGGAACAACAAAAATGCATCGGAGAGATGAACGGCCATGTGGAGGAGATGTACGCGGGGCATAAAATTGTCAAAGCATTCGGGCATGAGAAAGACTCCATAGCCAAGTTTAAAGATATTAACGATAGATTGTACAATGTGGGATGGAAAGCGCAGTTCATCTCCGGAATTATCTTCCCGGCCCTGAACTTTGTCAATAATATAGGGTATGTCGTCATCTGTGTCGCCGGAGGGCTTCTGGTCGCTAAAAATAAGATTGAGATCGGCGATATCCAGGCGTTCATCCAGTATATGAGGCAGTTTACCCAGCCGATCATCCAGGTGGCCAACATTGCCAACGTGTTCCAGTTTACAGCCGCTTCCGCCGAACGGGTCTTTGAAATACTTGATGAGGTTGAGCAGATTCCGGATAAGAATGATACGCAGGTGATCAAATTCCCCAAAGGCAGGCTGACTTTTGAGCATGTATGGTTCAGCTATAAAGAAGACACTCCCCTTATAGAAGATTTGAATCTGGAAATTAAGGAAGGAAGCGTAATTGCCATCGTCGGCCCGACGGGAGCAGGGAAGACCACCCTGGTAAACCTGATCATGCGTTTTTACGAGGTGGACAGGGGGCGCATAACAGTCGACGGTGTGGATATAAGAGACATCAGCCGCGGGGACCTGCGCGCGATGTTCGGCATGGTTCTGCAGGACACGTGGCTGTTCAACGGCACGATCAGGGACAACATCGCCTACGGGCGGGAAGGGGTAAGCGAGGAAGAGATCATCAGCGCGGCAAAAGCAGCCGAAGCCCACCACTTCATCAAGACTCTCCCGGACGGATACGATACGGTGCTGAATGAAGAGGCGACCAATATCTCCCAGGGCCAGAAGCAGCTTCTGACCATCGCCCGCGCTATTCTTGCTGACCCGGCAATTCTTATTCTGGACGAGGCGACCAGCAACATCGATACAAGGACCGAGGTGCTGATCCAGAAGGCGATGACAAACATGATGAAGGGGAGGACCTGTTTTGTTATTGCCCACAGGCTTTCGACCATCCGCTTTGCGGACATCATCCTGGTGATGAACAAAGGCGCCATCATCGAGCAGGGCAATCACGAGGAACTACTGGCCAAAGGCGGCTTCTACGCCGACCTCTACAACAGCCAGTTTACCGGCCGGCGCCTGGACAACCAGAATGTATCCTGATTAGTGGGCACAGTGTTACGCGGGGTCATGCCTCACTGCGTTAAAAAATAAAAGACTATTGTTCGTTTAATTTATAGTCTTCCACATACCAATAGATATCATTTGTCCTTACTTCTTCAATGTTCTTTCCAGTTTGTTCACTAACATTTTTCCCAATGAAGTAACTGTCAACATCTATGACATAAACCCTGTCATCGTTTTTCATTTCTACTAACTTATCTAAATTTTTTTTATTTACATTGCATGTAAAAGCAATAACTCCAGCTATAGTATTTAGATCAATATCATCAGCAATTCTATCGAAATTAAATAATGAACCGTTTTTAGGTTCAGACATAAGTGTCCCCCGGAGCCCATTTTCTTCGAATGTTCTTATTTTGCAGTAACAGATATCAATTTCGTATTTAAGGACAAAATCTTCAAACTCTTGCACTGGCATTGGTTCTTTGAGTGTTATTGTAGCAATAAAAGATTTGTCAAAGTTCTTTTCTCTTGATAGTTCAGTTAGCTTGTCATTAGCTAACGATACAAAATCTCTTATTTCGGATTCATCTTTAAATTTATGTATAACTGATATATTCGATCCATTCTTTGTTGGCTTTCCTCGCATAAGAGTATATTTTACTTTTTCATTTAATTTAATCTTACTGTCTGTCGCTTTACTGGCACTAATTTGATTAGTAAAAACAAATAGTAACGAACCTATTAAAATAGCTCTGCCAAGAATTATAAATAATTTTTTATACATAATAACCTCCATTCCGCCGCTACCGCTAGCGGCACAAATAGCAATGAAAACGGGGGCGCAGCAACCCTGCTTGCTATACAATCTATCTGAGGAGAAGGCACACTACAAAGCACGGTGAGGTGAGTTGCAGACTGCTTCTTGGCTTAAATCAGTATAATAACCAGTGTAAGGATCGCCTTTCAAAACAACAAATAAGTGGTACCGCGAGGCCGCACGCTAATCATTGTTTTAACTCAGCGTTAAATGTGTGGCGATCCAGTCACTGCCTTCCCCCTCACGATTTCAGAACAAGGAGGGAGAAATTTGAAAGTCGTTTACCCCATCTGCTGTGGCGTCGATGTACACAAGACATTTCTCGTCGCCACGCTCATCACAACGCAGGGCATATTTCCCAGTTACAAGAAGAAGCGCTTTTCCACTTTCAACAATTCCATTCTGGCGTTCAAGCAGTGGCTGATCGATAACAACTGCTTTGACGTTTGCATGGAGAGTACAGGGAAGTACTATATCCCCATCTACAATTTGCTGGAAGATAGCATCCGCGTTACCGTCGCCAACCCCAAGTGGGTTGCCGCTGTTAAGGGCAACAAAGATGATGTCAAGGATTCCAAGTGGATTGGCGACCTGTTTCGTCTCGGTCTTGTACCCGGCAGCTTCATTCCTTCCAAGGATATTCGCATCCTGCGAGAGTATACACGGTATCGTTTTAAGTTGGTTTCCTGCAAGTCCAGCGAGAAGAATCGCTTTCAAAACGCTTTCACCGTTTGCAATGTAGCCCTTGATTCTGTCGTTTCCGACATGTTTGGCAAATCTGCCTCCTCCATCACGAACTACCTTGTAAACGCGGATTCCTTTGACCCAAAGTATTGCATTTCACTTCTGCAACGCTCCTTAAAAAAGAAAGCCGACGAAGTCATCGAATCCATTGAAGGCTTCCAAATGACCGGGGAACAAAAAGAACGCATCCGCTTCGTCCGCAGACATTTGGATTTTGTGGAGCAACTCATTGCCGGCATCGATCAAGCCATAGCCGGTTTGGTTGAACCCTTTGAAAGCGCTATTATTCTGCTGTGTACCATTCCTGGAGTTGATCGCAACACTGCCATCACGATCCTCTCCGAGATCGGTACTGATATGTCTCAGTTCTCATCCTCAAAGCGCTTGTGCTGTTGGGCGGGATTAGAGCCTGGCAACAACCAATCCGCCGGTAAAAAGAAGTCTGTTCGCATCACTAAAGCCGGAGTTTACCTCAAACCCGCTCTTGTACAAGCGGCCCATGCCGCCGTGAAATCCAAGACTTCTTCTTACTATCGCATCAAGTATGAGCGGATTGCCAAACGCAGAGGTAAGAAACGAGCCATTATCGCCATTGCCAGAATGATGCTCACTGCCGTTTATCACATGCTCCAGACCGGTGAGGTTTTCAATCCTTGCGATCTCTACCGGGTTGATATGCCGGTGGAACTTCGTATTAAGCAAAAGGAGAAAGCTTTGAGGCAAGCTGCTAAACTCTTGATTGCACACGGAGTGGTTAGCCCCGAGCATATCTCTCTATCTGTTTAACCTTTTAGCTCTGCTTCCCCTATATTCTTTGTTATGTATAATAAAGTTAAGGTTAAGAAAATTACTATTCCCATAAAAGATGATAGATAGAACCAATATATAACTAAATATTCAAACGGACCTTTAAAAAGAATAAAATATATCAAGGGAAATGTAATTGGAACTATTGAGTTTAAAAATATTAGATTTAAAATTTTATTCATATATCTTCCGATTTAAACAAGGCATCGTTGTATAATCAATAACAGTCAGACATAAATTTACTATATGAGACAATATTTATCAATTGTTTAATTTGTAGTAATTTGTCGAATTAAAGAAATGAGTCTTTCCTAACCCAGTCATAATTAAATTTCAATTCTTTCTGGCCATGCTTGGCTTTTAGCTATTGTCCAAACTTTATTTATACAGTTTAAAATAAGATAATTTTGAAGCAGGTGGATATAAAAAGATCCTCTTTCCGTTAGAATTATTTCGCTTTCTGTTTCACTGCACAACTGAAACGTTCTTAGAAAGAAAAACAGAGATTTAAGTTTTAAATCAGCGCTTCCAAATACCTTTTCGAGTTTGGCTTTATTTATCTTTGCTTCATAAAATCTCCAATACAGCCAATAATATTTTTGTAATTCAGATGAGATGTCAATTGCTAAGGCTACAGGTATTTTTCCATTTAAAGCAGAATCAATATAATCCTTTACCGAAAAAGTATTAAAAAAGAAAACATCCGGCAATCTTGAACATGCGCCTGCCCCGATTCCTATATAATTATCTCTGGTTACGGAAGAATATTTTGGAACTTCTCCTTTTCTAAATCCCCAAACAGATACCTGTTGATAACCGTTTTCCTTACAAAAATTATAAATACTTTTATACATCTGTCTTCTTTTTAAGAGGTTGGGCATTTTTACACTGTTTAGCTTGAGATGTCCACCTACTGAGGTATAAGGAAAAGTAAATAAGGGGTAGGTTGTAATCTGGTTAACTCCTAATTTCATAGCCTTATCCAAATCAGCTAAAACGTTTTTATTGTCCTGTTTTGGCAAAACAAACATCAGGTCAATATTTACCGACTTAAAATTGGCAGATAAAGCAGCTTTCACAACTTCTTCCGCTTATCCCGCATTGTATTTCCTGCCCAATATCTTCAAGTATTCATCATTAAAACTTTGAACACCAATACTGATTAAGTCGACTCCCATGTTCTTCAGTTTTTTTACTATATTTTCATTCAAATCGGCAGGACTTGTTTCAATACAAATATCTCCTGCAATAAAAAATTTCTCACGTAATGAATGGATAATAATATCCAGTTCTTCTATTAAATTTGTTGGCGTTCCCCCTCCTATATAAACTGAAGGGATTTCAACTTTCCCGTACTTCTTAAAATAAAAATCAATTTCACATAGAACTGCATGTAAATAAGGCTGAACCAAATCTTTATTGTAACCAATGCGGTTGTAAGGACAATATGGACAACCGTTTTTACAAAAAGGAATATGAATATATAGATCTATCTTCTTTAAAGACGGTATATCTATAGTATTTCTTTTTAGGAAAGTAAAATTTTGTTTTCTGCCGATAAAAAAACGTCTGCCAATTTTAGCTGCAATGTTTGTTTTCATTTTCATGGTAAATAATTCAGGGCAGAAATAATTGCAGATGGTTTTAATTTTAAGATGTAGATTATTTCAGGGTATCCTAAATAGCCGCAGTTCTCACAGGCATCTTTATTCCCAAATGCCCGGCAACACTCGTAAAGCTTACTATCCGCATAATAGGGCTTCTTCAGCAATTTTAAATTTCCTTTAGATATATTGTCGAATTATGTTGATGGCAAATATTTTTAGGATCAGGTTTAACTAGTACTACAGCGATGGATC
>DOTD01000003.1 GCA_003513005.1 Desulfotomaculum sp. | reverse complement strand
TGGATAAGTTTATGGTTGATATATACTTTTCCTGTCTTTTTGTTTTTTGTAGTAATAGTGGCTATATGCATATTGTTATTATAATCCAGAGACACTGTTGTGTCAATGGCATAATAAAATAGGGTACTACATTGGTGATTTTGATGTTTTTGGACTGTTTATGAATACATGAATGCAGTAATGGTGCGGCTTACATCCAACCCATATTTATCCGGAGGGGTGTTTTGGGCTAATTATGATCTTGGGGAGGGGAAAGTTGGGTTAATTATTACGATAATCTTCTCGCTGTTCTCGGCGCTGAACTCAGGATTGATTTTGTCAGGAAATACATGGCTCTTGGAGAAATAAAAAAAGTTTTGGCAGAAGTAAAAAAAGGTTCAGGATGTTCGAACTCATAGAGAAACAGCGGAGCTTATCAAGCTTGCCCTATAATCTAGTGACCAACATATTTCATGTTGAAATAACATTAAGATAAAGACTGGTCTAGTGAGTAGTATGATTGAGCTTATTTAAAGGTGGGCAAAATGTTAATCCGCTGGAAAGCCGTAAGAAACCAACTTTATGCCCAATTGGAGCAAAGGATATGGGACCAAGGCAAGGTGAAAACTAAAGTAGTCACTTATTTGGGTAAGACACCATTTGAAAAACTACTGCAAATGCTCCGGGAAGGTAAAATCACGGTGGACGAAGTGGCTCAAATTAGGTACCGTGAAAAGCCCATTGCCTTTCAAGACATCATGGTATATGCGCTGGCCATGGAATGCCGGGGAACGCCATGGGCACGGGTTTCTTTCCTGGAGGAGGTTTTCGGTAGTAAATAGTCTTACATAATTGAGTAATCTTAGGTTGGTAAACAGTAATTAACTGGTTAACTAATTAAATCTTTTTGATTTGGAAAGGGTGTAGTGATACGTCTATGGAAAGCCCCTGCAAAGCCTTAATATCTGAGCATTCTTACTTAAAAGTATCAAAGAAATTGAACCATCAAAATGTGGAATATTTCCTGGCGTTGACGTATCATTTTTTTTATTGACATTCGTATTTGCGCAATAACTTTTAGACTAAAGAAAACGACCTCAAAGCCAGTATACATAAGGCCTAGAGGCTGTTTTATCGTCTATTTGTCTGCAAAAGTCAGGTTAAAAGCCAATATGTATTTTAGAAAAATTTAGGGGAATATTTCCCGGATAGTAGTATCTAGTAGTTACTGGTTATTCTTCCTTATAAAAACTTGACAGTAATGTTTTTATCTTCTAAAATAGGCATGTTAATTTTAGGGGTTTTTATAATCATTTGTTTTTTGGAATGAAAGAAGGTTCAGGTTTGAAAGAAGAAAAATGTTTTTATATCACTACACCAATATATTACCCTAGCGGCAGCCTGCACATAGGACACGCTTATACCACCGTCGCTGCCGACGCATTTGCCCGTTTTAAGCGGTTTACCGGGCATGATGTATGGTTTTTAACCGGTTCTGACGAACACGGCCAGAAGATCGAGCGCTCCGCCCGTGAAAAAGGGAAATCTCCGCAGGAATATGTTGATCCGATCGTCGAGAGCTTCAAAGTCCTCTGGGAAAAGCTGCTGATCAGTAACGACGACTTTATCAGAACTACGGAAGAAAGGCATAAAAAGGCGGTACAGGCCGTTTTTCAGAAGCTTTATGATCAGGGGGACATCTATAAAGCATCATATAAAGGCTGGTACTGCACACCGTGTGAGGCGATGTGGACGGAAGCCCGGCTTGAGGAAGGCATGTGCCCGGACTGCGCCAGGCCTGTCGAGGCGGTCGAGGAGGAAAGCTATTTTTTCAGGATGTCCAACTATGCAGGACGCCTGCTTGATTATATAGAGGCAAACCCCGACTTCATCCAGCCGGTGTCCAGGCGGAACGAGATGGTCAGTTTTATCAACAGCGGCCTGGAGGACCTGTGTGTTTCCCGGACGACTTTTAAATGGGGCATTCCCGTACCCTTCGATCTCAATCATGTCATTTACGTCTGGGTGGACGCCCTGACCAATTATATATCTGCACTAGGCTATGCAAGCGATGACGAAACTCTGTACAAGAAATTCTGGCCCGCCGATGTTCACCTGATGGCCAAGGATATTGTCCGTTTTCACAGTATCATCTGGCCAATCCTGTTGATGTCCGCAGGTATAGAGCTTCCCCGGCAAATTATAGGGCACGGCTGGCTGCTGATGGAAAGCGGCAAGATGAGCAAATCCGTCGGCAATGTTATCGATCCCCTTGAGCTTATCGACAAGTACGGCGTTGACGCTGTTCGCTATTACCTGCTTCGGGAGATGCCGCTCGGCACAGACGTCTATTACTCGGAGCAGGCGCTGATCAAGAGGATTAATATGGACCTGGCCAATGACCTGGGCAACCTGGTCAGCCGTACCCTGGGGATGGTTCAGAAATATCTCGGAGGAACGGCCGGGAATCCGGGGCAGCCCGAGGGGGTTGACCTGGAGCTGATCGATTTGGCCGTGGACCTCCCGTCCGCAGTCCGCGAACTGATAGACAAAAGGGACCTGTCGGGCGCTCTGGCGGCAATCTGGAAACTGGTCGGCCGGGCCAACAAGTACGTCGACGAGACACAGCCCTGGTCTTTGAACAAGGACCCCGCCCAAAAGGAAAGGCTGGCGACCATCCTTTACAATATGATGGAATGCCTGCGTTTCATCGGAGTGCTGGTGACGCCTTTTATGCCCCTTACGCCTTCGAAGATCTGGCCGCAGCTGAATATACAGGATAAACCGGAACTGCACACCTGGGATTCGCTGACCTGGGGCAGGCTGCCCGCCGGCTTGACGGTGAAGCGTGAACAGGCCCTATTCCCGAGGATAGAAGTGTAAAGTCATTAGATTTCGAGGTGATTCTTTTGAGCCCGGCACTGGATAACGGCACCCGCCTGATCCTGGCGGACAGCCATGCCCACCTGGTTGACAGGAAATTTGATTCTGACAGAAGAGAAGTTGTTGAGCGGTCAAGGGCGGAAGGTATGTCCCTGGTCATTGATGTGGGTTATGACCTGGATTCTTCCCGCCGCAGCGTTGACCTTGCCGGACAGGCGGATTTTATCTACTCAGCCGTAGGAATCCACCCCCACGACTCCGGCGAGGCGCCAAAAACCTATTTGGACGATCTTAAAAAACTGGCCGCACGCGACAAGGTTGTTGCCATAGGTGAAACCGGTCTGGACTTTTACCGGAATCTAAGCCCGCAGGACGTTCAGCGCCAGGTTTTCAGGGAGCAGCTTGCCCTTGCCCGGGAGCTCAACCTGCCGGTAATTATCCACAGCCGGCAGGCGCATGAGGATCTGCTGGATATACTGCGCAGTGACAAAGTCGGTCCGGCCGGGGGAGTTATCCACTGCTTTTCCGGCAGCCCGGAAATGGCCCGGGAGTGCCTGGGAATGGGCTTTTATATTTCCTTTGCCGGAGTGATAACTTATAAAGGCAACAATACCTTAAAATCAATCGCCGCAAGTGTGCCCCCGGACAGGATTCTTGCTGAAACCGATTCTCCTTTTCTTACACCTGAGCCGTACAGGGGAAAGAGAAACGAACCCCTCTATGTCCGCTATGCCATTGAAGAAATCGCCAGGATAAGGGAAATACCTGCTGCAGAACTCTCTAAAACCCTGCTTGAAAATACCCGCCGCCTATTTGGAATCAAATAGGCGGTTACAAATAAGGGGTCAGGCTTGACTTATTAAGATAATTGACTTATTTCACCTGTGAACATCAGCGTCCTCAGTTTTCCGGTACTTTAAAATTAACAAAAAAAGTAGTGCCTGCCGGGCTGGTTTATATGTCTATTGCTGCATTATGCCTGGCGGCTATTTTATAGCATACAGCGAGTCCTAAGCCTGTGCCGCAGTCTTTGGCGGTAAAAAACGGTATGCCCATTTTATCCATATGTTTAGGGGGGATTCCCTTACCCTGGTCACTTATCGCCAAAATAACATCTTTTCCGTTGCTGAAAGTTTTTACAGTAAGATAACCTCCGGGTTCCATCGCCTCTAGGAGAGTATTGCATAAACTCTGTTTATTTATGATTCCACTGCGAAAAGGGGCGTTTTTCTTTTCATTTGCCCATTCATGAAAAACTGACTGGAATAATCAACCATCTAAATGTCCATTATTTCGCCTACCATTACGGTTTTACGCCAGAATTGTGGGTATTATCCTTTATATTACCATCTATTACCAGCAAGTAGACAGAATACCCCCTTGACTATTGTTATTAAAACGTTAATTGCATGGTGGATATAAATCTGTTATAATAGAGATATTCTGAATAGAGATATTCTGTTTGAAAAAGTTGATAAATTGGTGATTTTGGCATTTCAAAATCCAAAACTTCTTCGTTATAGAGACCAATTTGGCGTTAATCAAGGGATTGACGATTGAAATATCTCCACTATGTAATTAGTGTTTTTTGTTATTTATAATTTCTGCAGCCCTTTTCCTTATATCTCCATTTAAGAAGCGGACGATTTGCTTGAAATTATGCCCAATGATTTTAAATCCAGTTACCAGTGTCGCTTTGGCTTTACCCCTTACCTTGAGTCTTCTAAGCTCCTTGTGAACACTTTAACGAGGAATTGGTTCCTTCAATAGCTGTACGTTTGCTGGTAGCTTCTTTTCTGGCC
>DOTD01000002.1 GCA_003513005.1 Desulfotomaculum sp. | reverse complement strand
GCAGAGAAGAGCGTAAAGTGCGCCAATGGGAAAGGAAAAAGGACGGAGGAAAATCTTATATGAAAGGGATTGCGGGAAAACGAAGCGATTCCAGAATCGGCAGAAATGACCCCTGCCCGGGCGGCAGTGGAAAAAAATACAAAAGATGCTGCGGGCTGTCTAGTTGAATGGGTGATAAACCTTGCCATTGGCGCTGATTAGTCCGGGGCCAAAGAACGTAGGCTGCTACAGTCAGCCTCTCCCATATGTCTTTTATCCTCAAGCGGCGCGGACAGCCGGATGTTTCCATATATGCGTGACCCGGATTCTTAATTTGACATCCGGCTTAAAAAATGGCCGCTTGATTAACTTAATTATATAGGGAAACAACCTGTTATAATAAAGTTAGTCAGGCTATGTTTTTATTAAAAAACAGATGAGGGATACGGGATGAAAAAAGAAACAATCAAAATATCCGGCATGAGTTGTGCGGCATGCGCCGCAAGGATAGAAAAAGGATTAAAGCAAATTGAAGGGGTAGAGTCGTCAAACGTCAATTTTGCAATGGAACAGGCAACTGTCGAGTATGATGACAGCATGGTTCAGCGGAAACAGTTTGACGATTTGATCCAAAAGTTAGGCTATAAAGTTGTCCCCGAAGCACCCGGCGGCAGCGAGGCGGTCCTAAAAATTTCCGGCATGTCCTGCGCAGCCTGCGCAACACGGATCGAGAAAAAGCTGAATTCCATGGACGGAATCCAAAAAGCCGGTGTAAACCTCGCTACCGAGAAAGCGAATATTGCCTTCCAGCCGGGCCGGGTCAAGGTCGAAGAAATGATCAGCGCCATTCAAACCCTAGGATATAACGCCGAAAATATTGAGGAAGTCGATAACGCCCGGCAGATAGAGCAAAAAGATACAGAAATCAGAGCACTGCGGTTATTGCTGCTGACCTCCGCTTTTTTAAGCTCCCCACTGCTTTTGGCTATGATTTTAGACGTATTTAAAGTTCATCTTCCCGTGCTTGCTTTCCTTCACAACGAGTATTTTCAGTTGTCAATCGCGACACCTGTACAATTTGTTATCGGCGCGCGTTTTTACAAGCAGTCTTATTACGCCCTGCGATCAGGAAGCGCAAATATGGACGTGCTGATTGCCATGGGAACGTCGGCAGCCTACTTTTTCAGCCTGTACAACGTCTTTTTTGAATCTGTCCCGGCGGGGATGATGAAAAACCTGTATTTTGAGGCTTCAGCCATCCTAATTACCCTTATCCTGCTGGGCAAGTACCTCGAGGCTTTGGCCAAGGGAAGAACGTCCGAGGCAATTAAAAAACTGGCCCGGCTGCAGGCTAAAACTGCCCGGGTGGTCAGGCACGGCAGCGAGGAAGATATTCCTATTGAAGAGGTCCAGCTGGGAGATATCATAGTTGTGCGGCCGGGCGAAAAGGTTCCCGTTGACGGAAAAATAAGTCTGGGAAATTCTTCTTTGGATGAATCCATGCTTACCGGTGAGAGCCTGCCCGTCGATAAAAAGGCGGGCGACCTGGTTTACGGAGCTACGATTAATAAATACGGCACATTCAAGATGGAGGCAACCCGTGTAGGAAAAGACACAGCCCTGGCTCAGATCATCAAAATGGTGGAAGAAGCTCAGGGATCCAAGGCGCCTATACAGCAAATAGCCGATCATGTGGCCGGGATATTTGTACCGGCGGTCCTGGTTATTGCCGTCATTACCTTTTTCACCTGGTACCTGCTCGGCGCCGGAATCAATAAATCACTGATCAGCGCAGTGGCTGTGCTGGTAATCGCCTGTCCCTGCGCCCTTGGTCTGGCCACTCCCACCGCTATAATGGTCGGAACGGGCAAAGGAGCCGAAAACGGGATTTTAATAAAAGGCGGCGAACATCTGGAAATGGCCTACAAGATCAATACTGTAGTTCTTGATAAAACAGGAACCATCACCAATGGAAAACCTGAAGTAACGGATATCATAGAACTGGGAGAATTAAATAAAAACCTGCTTTTGCGCTTAGCCGCCCGGGCTGAGAAAGCTTCCGAACACCCCCTCGGGGTGTCTGTCTATGAAAAAGGCAAACAGGAGTATGGTCCCCTGGAAAATTCAGAAAGTTTTGAGGCGATACCGGGAAAAGGAGTCAAGGCGATAATTGATGCGCAGGAAATATATGTGGGAACCAGAAAACTTATGGTTGAGAACGGAACAGCCATTGGTCCGTATGAGGAGTCGATTAGTAGCCTGGAGGAACAGGGCAAGACCGCTATGCTGATGACCATAAACGGGAAACTGGAGGCTATAATTGCAGTAGCCGACACAGTCAAGGAAAGCTCCCGGGAGGCTATCACGGAACTGCAGAAGATGGGCATAGAAGTATACATGATAACAGGTGACAACCGGCGCACGGCAAACGCCATTGCCGGGCAGGTCAACATAAAGAATGTCCTGGCTGAAGTCCTGCCGGAAAACAAAGCGGAGGAAGTTGAAAAACTAAAAGCCGCCGGCAGAACTGTAGCCATGGTCGGGGACGGAATCAACGACGCCCCCGCCCTGGCAACCGCACATATCGGCATGGCGATGGGGACCGGCACGGATATAGCTATGGAGGCGGCGGACATCACCTTGATGAGGGGTGACCTCAGGACAATTCCCGCTTCCATCAGGCTGTCGCGGCAGACCATGAGAAAGATAAGGCAGAACATGTTTTGGGCGTTTATTTACAATATTATCGGCATACCCTTTGCCGCCCTAGGAATGTTGAACCCCATTATTGCCGGGGGCGCCATGGCTTTCAGCTCAGTTTCAGTGGTAACCAATTCCCTAAGCCTAAAAGGCTACAATCCCAATAAATAATCAAATCCCACACACATCGCAGACGCACACGTGCAGACACAAGACATAATGGAAGGGCCAGCCACTCAATAGCGAAGCGTAGGTTATACTATTGCAATACAGAGCTACAAGCTAAAAGAGGAGCTGACCTAGCGTGAAGTATACCACATTTGTAGGACTTGATGTACACAAAGACACTATCGCAGTAGCGGTTGCCAAGGAAGGACGTGAAGCAGCGGAATCCTTGGGGGTGATAATTAACAAACCGGAAACAATAGCCAAACTAGTATGAAGGTTGGGTCCGGCAAAGAACCTGTATTTTTGCTACGAAGCAGGCCCATGCGGTTACGGGATATATCGTCAGCTGATAGCAGCGGGAGCAACCTGCATGGTGGCGGCGCCATCACTAATCCCCAGAAAACCTGGTGAAAGGGTAAAAACCGACCGGCGTGATGCCAAGAAATTAGCACACCTATTACGTAGCAGTGAGTTAAATCCTGTCTGGGTACCGGATGCAAAGCAGGAAGCTTTGCGTGACCTGGTACGGGCTCGTGAAGACAGCCTAGGAGAGTGTTGCATAAACTCTGTTTATTTATAGATTTATATGCTCTATATGCTCATGACCAAATTTCAAATTTAAAGAATCATATACAGGTAAATAATGTTAAGAATATAGGTTGAGCCTTATAATATAGACCTCTTAATTCAACGCTTTTTCATCTCTTCTCTGTTTTGGCCCGTTCCGTAGGCTATGTCACACAAGACTGTATCCGGCTTTCGCTCTTCGGGCTGCTCGTCTACTAATGGAGCGGCCGCTTCAGAATCATGAATGTTGCCTGACGTGACTTCGATTTCGGTAATGAAGTTATTGTCGGTTTCTATGGCTGTATGTGTTTTGTACCCATCAAATTTTCGGGCACTGGATTTGCGGCCATGCCGCATCTTAAGGGTCGTTGGTTGAAATAATCCGGTCTTTGGCTACTCCCTGCTTAATTTTAACTGTTCCGTCTTTTTGACGTTCTATATCCTGAATGGCTACCGTAGCTAAAATGTCTCTTAATACCTGTTCTTTTTCGGTAAGTTTTAATTTGTCTGCTATCTCAACTATCTGCAAGGCATCCTGGCATAATTTATTAAGTAATTTATTGCGCTTTAGCGGGATCTTCCTAGTTGATTTATAGAAATACCCTTAAGCTAATTCCCAGCGCAAGTCGTAACGGGCACGTTTTTCTGCTTCCCGGCCGGAAACCTTATCGTAAAATTGCAGCAAAATCACTTTAATTAAACGGCTCGGTGGTATAGATGGCCGTCCGGAAAAAGAATATGCATCGGCAAACAGTTCGTCTTTAAATATCTCGTTTGCCTGGGACATACTGTAGTAAATGCTGTTTTCAGAGACTATGGGCTTTTGTTCCCACGTTTGCAAAGTATCGATATCTGTAAAACTGAGTTGGTTCTTTTTATGGCCCAGCATTTTAAATTACACCCTCAATATCTTTTAATATCTTTAATATTCGCCGGGATGCTGGGATATCCTGCCTTGTATTATGTTTTTTGCTAGATTTTTATGGATTTTGTGAGCCTGTTAAGGGTGTTTTGCAACACTCTCCTAGGGGTCAGGCTTGACTTTCTTTTTGTCATTAGGGAGGCCAACTGCTGGTGAGAAATTAGCTCTGATACAAACATATTGTTTAAGTATAAGAATTCGGAAAAGAAAGCCCTTATGAAAACGGGCTACGCCCGCAACCCAAATTAAATAATGCACTGTCCTTAAGATATTTTGTAGAATAATGTTGAAAGACATATCTCCAAGAATATCGCGAGGAGGCAGTGCATGGATAAATTATTACATAAATGATAAAACTGCGGGATTCCCACAAATAAAACCAGAACAATCACGATGCAAACATTTATATTTCTATTACGATCACGAAGATTACGGCTTTATAAGCATCCGCTTACAAACATGGGCGCCGTTTGAGGTTCAAATTGCGTTGAACGGCTTAAGAGTGGCTAAAACGTTTACTTGATAAATCCGGCAGCAAGTACGTCCTCAATGGGAATAAGTTCCTCGGCGTGGAGGATTATTCCGTGGCGCAAGACTTGTTGGACAGCCAACGTAGCGTAAGATGGATTGAAATGCTGTCAGGATTCATTCTGTGAAGTTTTTCCATCAATGACCCGGCTGTTTGGGAATGATCTAAGCTATACCTGGACTCTTTGGCAAAGCGAGTGGGCAAAAGACTATAAAAAATATGATAGTGCTCAGAAATCTACCTTGATGAATAGAGGTGCTCTGAGCATGAAAATGGAAATCACCGTCAGAATAAAGAATGCGGATGGCACAGAGGAAATCAGGCCGATCGTGGTAGACACGGAAATTCCCGAATTTAAGGAGTTCACAGGCCCTGATAACTTCAGGGAGGTATTCGACAAATACGAGAAGGCCGTATTAAAGATCAGGAACAAGGCGGCAGAATCGGCTACTGATGAATACCTTTCCGAGATGTCAAAAAAAAACTCGAGGCCAAAGTCGAAGGGCAATCAGGAGTAACGACAAGGGAAGAAAGCTTCGGATATAAAATAGAAGCAGAAATAGGGCGGCTGGATATTGGCGCCCATCGTGTGGAAAAAGGAAGCCGCACGGTATACAATACCAAAGTGTTCTTCCCCAAGACTGGGCCCAAAGAGGTGTATCGCACGGCATGTTACGACACCCTGGCATTGCAGTTAGCCACCCATGTGCCTTATCGCCAGGCTAAGGAAATCAAACTTCACCTCCGCTGGCAGGATGATGAAGATAAGGTGCGGTCGCGCACCCTGGCCGGCGCGGTTGTCAGGGAAGGGGCGGCAATTATCAACTATATCAATGGACGAGCACAACAGATTCTCACCCAAAACCATTTTGATCCCCAAACCGGGGAGCCGGAGGCTGACCATCCTCTCGCCAATATAGAGCGCTCCGAGATCCCCTCAATTTCAGCGGCTAAAGTAGGGAAAGTGATTGCTGAATACAATGAAGGATCATCCTTGATTGGTATCACCTGACCAAGAAATGCAAAGAGCGTTTGAGTATGGCTCTTAAAGATCGCGAGATTCTAAAATGAGGTGTTAAAAACGCTGTTTTCCTTGACTCAAGGCTCGGAAAAATAGACGCTACCGTTGAGTGCCTCAAACATCTTGGTGCTGACAAGGTACGAAACGCCAGTGAGATTAAAAAACTGATCGTCTATCTGGAAAAAAATCGGGACTATATTCCTTGCTATGCGCTGCGAAAGAAGCTAGGATTAAGGGTGTCGAGCAACCTGGGCGAGAAGGCGAACGATCTGGTGGTGGCGCAAAGGCAAAAGCATAACGGCATGAGCTGGTCAAGGTCGGGGTCGTCTGGATTAGCTAATGTCAGGGCGCTCTTTCTAAATAAAGAAGATGAAAGCTGGATAACCCGGAAAGAGCTTAATTTTAAACTGGTAAACCTGTCCCGCGACCCCGCCAGGCCATTGTCTAGAAAGAAGTGCGCCTGACCTATAAAAAGGTGTCGATATTAGCCCCAGTGGTCGGGGAGAGGGGTACTCTTTGCATTCGTTTAATCCACCCTTTTGGATCGGTGACCGTCAATTCACCGCTGATGACTTGGTCTTGATCAAGACAATTGTTGCGGAGTTTGGCGACTTAAGCCGCAAGGAACTGGCCGCGACGGTGTGTGAAAATCTGCCTTTTAAAAGCGCCCAACGGACGGTTGAAAGTCAACGGCTGCCGATTGTTGCTGGAAGAGATGAATGACGCCGGGCTGATTTTCCTGCCCCCGAAGAGAAAACAGGTTAAAAAAACTATCTGTAATACAAAGGTGGCGCCGCTTCCGGTTATCGGGATCAAATTCCCTTTAGCGCAGTTGCGTCCGATAACCGTAGACCCAGTATCCGGGGAAGAGGTAGCTCTTTAGGAACGCTACGATGAACTCCTACCACCCGTTGGGGATGGGGCAGCCCTTTGGGGCGCATCAGCGCTACTGGATCAAGAGCAAAGCGGAACGGATATTGGGGGCGCTGTTGTTTGCGGCGCCAGCCAAGGCGTTAGCTGCCAGGGACAACTGGATTGGCTGGACGCCGGATCAGCGGCGGCGATTTCTATACCGGATAGTGGGGAACAGCCGCTTTTTGCTCCTACCGGGGGTTCGGGCGCCGCATCTGGCGAGCCATGTCCTGGCGTTAGCCGTCCGGCGGTTACGAACGGATTGGATAGCGCGCTACGGATATGCCCCGGTTCTTCTTGAGACATATGTCATGCCGCCCCATGGTGGCACGTGTTATCAGGCGGCCAACTGGTGTCTAATAGGTGAGACGGCCAGTATTGGCAGGGGTTATCGAAAGGAAAAAGCATCTCAGAAGATGATTTTCGTCTACCCCTTGACGCGGGACTGGCGGCGTGAGCTTTGCGCCCCGGCCCCGATAATCAATGAAAATGATGCAATCTAATGTAGGGAGCGGTTATCCACGGTCCTATGGGAAATTATGGTACGCGCAAATGCACAGGTCGAAAATTTGTAACAAGTTATCACCAAAAAATGATTGTTGAAGCGGAAAAAACTAATAAATAAAACCTGTTCATTTTTAGGGAGGGAGATACCTGTTGGAAAATGGTGATAATAAAAAAGATAAAAAACAAAAAACGTTAATTGCATGGTGGATATAAATCTGTTATAATAGAGATATTCTGAATAGAGATATTCTGTTTGAAAAAGTTGATAAATTGGTGATTTTGGCATTTCAAAATCCAAAACTTCTTCGTTATAGAGACCAATTTGGCGTTAATCAAGGGATTGACGATTGAAATATCTCCACTATGTAATTAGTGTTTTAAAAACAAATCCTGTTGAGATTATCCCCCTCCCTTTGGAAGGAATTCGCCGCTTGGGCTGAGGACGACTTTCGTTCCATCAACGGACAGATTGAATACTTGCTTTCAGAATGTGTCAAACAGCGGAGGAAAAAAGATAAATAACTAATTTGTTGCTGATCTGTAAAAGTTACCATACTGGTTTTGTTTTATTTACCGATCCATGGACATTATCACACAACAGGGGGCCAGGTTTGCCTTGGAAGTTAAAAGGCAATAAAAAGGCAATAAGTCAAGCCTGACCCCTTATTGATGACCCCTTATTGACTTATTGCCAGCTCAGGCTTCGGTGAGATCGGGGACGGGTACGCTTTTGACTTTTCCCCTGCCGTCCAAAGAATTGACTCCGGCCAGACCGCTTTTGTCCACGCTTTCAATCTAGACAGGCGAGCCGTCAAGCAGCACGGTAATCGTTTCATCCGAACGCAATATCTGGCGTGCACGATTAATATTCATCACTAATCCTCCTCTTTTTTTAATTATTTTCTCCGAAAAAGGATTGTCTGAATCAGAAATTTTTTGTTAGTTTTATATTTGCTGCGTGATTTCAGGCAATCACTGATACAGGTATTGGCAGACACAAAATATTCCAATTTCTCATAGCATGTTGATAAATAAAGAATCCGGCACTGGATTATAGCATAAACAAGCAGTATACTTGTAAAAAGTGTGGTCGACTGAGGATGGCTATTAATAAGACAGAAAAAATGATCTGCAGCCCTTTCAGCAAGGGAATCTTCTGGGTTTTCATCAATCAGGAACTGAGGAGCGAGCCCTGGCTGATGGAAAGATCATGGGCAGTTGATTTCGATAATGTAAATGAGGATGGATGGGTAGTCGAGAGGGCAAAAGAGGTTATCCGTTTCAACCTGATGCTCTCCGATGGCCAGGAGGCCAGTTTGCGGTACGAGCAAAGAAGCGGGACGCTTTCTTATCTTCTGGATGCCGAACCGGTTCTAACCCAGGTTTCCCACCCGCAGACCAAGAGAAGTTGGCTTATTGTTAAAAAGAATCTACCCCGCCTGGGTGAAGTAAGAGTATTCGGTCTTGGCGAAAATACTCCTCCAATGAACAAAGCCGGGCAGACTGTTGTTATGTGGAACATGGCGCCTTTGATGTATAAAATGGGCACTACCCCGATGTACCAGTCTTACCCGGTTGTAATTTGCCAGTATGTTGACGGACCGGCCTTTGGCATTGTTTTTGACAACCCCTGTTACTCAGTGTTCAAGTTTTCCGCAGACGGCAAAAAAATTTCCTATTACGTACGCGACATGGAGCTGAACTACTTTATCCTTTTAGGCCCTACCCTCCCCGAAGTTATGGAGCAGTTGACTTCGCTGACCGGCAGGCTGGTACCGCTGCCGAAACGGTCTTTAGGGTATCAGCAGAGCCGCTGGAGCTACACTCCTTCCGCTCGCGTCCGCGAAATAGCGGCTTCTTTCAGGGACAGGGATATCCCCTGTGACGCTATTTACCTTGATATAGATCATATGGACCACTACAAGAACTTTACCTGGGGAGAGGGTTTTAAAGACTATCGTGAACTGATTAACGATCTGCATGCCGGGGGATTTAAAGTAATAACCATCGTCAATCCCGGCTTGAAGCTGGAACCCGGTTATAAACCATATGACAGCGGGTTAAGTAAGGGAGTTTTTTTAGTCGACAAAGACGGGGGATATGTTACAAAAGTCGTCTGGCCCGGTCCGAGTCTTTTCCCTGATTTCCTCGATCCGTCCGTGCAAAAGTGGTGGGGAGAGATGATTTCAGAATTTGTCAAACCCGGAGTGGACGGCATTTGGTGTGACATGAACGAGCCGGCTACCTTCGATTTGCGGTGCACACTTCCCTGTGATGCGGTTCAAAAACTCTCGGGGACAGAGAAACTTCCACATGAGAAAGTGCATAACCTGTACGGCATGCTGATGACTAAAGCGACTTACGAAGGGCTGCTGAAAAATACACGTCTGCCTTATGTTCTGACCAGATCCGCCTATTTGGGAGGACAGAGATATGCTGTGACCTGGACGGGCGATAATAACAGTAACTGGGAGCATTTAAGGGCCAGCGTCCCGATGATCTTAAACCTCGGGCTTTCCGGGCAGCCGGTTGCCGGTCCTGATATCGGAGGCTACTACGGGGAACCGACTCCCGAGCTGTATGAGCGCTGGATTCTCCAGGGCGCGTTATTCCCGTTTTCCAGGACGCATACCAGGAGAAATACGAAAGATCAGGAACCCCTGGTCGTTTGGCGAACAAGTTGAAAACAGCGCCCGCAAGGCCATAAAATTGCGTTACCAGATGCTGCCGTATTTTTACTCTCTTTTATACGGGACTACCCAAAACGGCCAGTTAATCATGAGACCGATTTTTTATCACACTCCGACCGAAAGTGCGCTCAATCCCGAATTTTACGAGACGGAATTTCTAATCGGGCCACATCTGCTCCTTGCTCCGCTGATGGATACTGCGCCGACCCGGATGTTCTACCTTCCCCTTATTACGTAAAGATTTACGTAATAAGGGTTATGTTAAGACTTCCGTTATGTAAAGATTTTCGGTGAAATCCTTGGAATAACGAAAGTCCCAACAAGATTTCTTTACATAAT
>DOTD01000001.1 GCA_003513005.1 Desulfotomaculum sp. | reverse complement strand
AGTGTTTTATTTATTTTTCCTTTTAAATCCCCGCACAGAAAGAAATATACTAAACACAAGTAGTATCTCAATAAGAACAGGTATTATATCGATTACTTTTGGGGAGTTTAGAAATAGAATCCTTTCATTTACTCCTGTGAAATGCAGATACATTGTTTTAAAACTGTTCAGCACATCGTAAACTGTCATTAATATTGTTCTCCTGCTTGTTGGGCATGGTGGTGATTGGCGCCAAACCAATAGAATCAAATAGCATAAAAAAGGAAGAAGGGTAACCTTAACGGATACCCTTGCTATACAACTTATTCCCCTATTGTTTATGATTAACATTTATCACATCCGACATTATATAACAATAAGGAAATAATGTAATAATTTGTCGTAAAAAAGGGGGCGCAGGTTAAGGATAAACGCCTCCTTGTTGCACAATAAAGCAGCTTTTATGGGGCTACCGTTTGATTCAGACTTTGCGTATTTCCTTGAGGCAGATAAATTATCTGGCCGATTTCCAGCCTGCCAGGATCTGAAAAGGCATTTGCGGAGATCAATTCCTGCTCCGGTATATTAAACTGCCGTGCTAAACCGCTGACCGTATCCCCCTCTTTAACAACATACTGGCCGCTTTTCTGAGAACCGTTGATCATCCTTGTCAAGCCGCTGTTCTTAATGAGCTTTTTCTTTAACTCTTCATCAGTGACAGCCTTTAAGGAAATACTGTCAAAGTCACAGTAGGTCCCGTTTCCTTCCGGGTCGTCCGCAAGCAAGTATACCCTTAACTGGTTGACAGACGAAGGCGCCTGAATAACTTCGGTGACATTCTCCCATCCTGTCGTATCAAAGCTATGAAGTATGTTAAAGAACTCCGGCACTCTCTTTTCGTCCTGGTTGAGAAAAACCACTTTTATCCGGGCCGGCTTACTGGATGTTCCCTTTCTGGTTTCTGCAGTAATGAGGTACTTTTGGCCAGGATTTACGTCAATAATCTGGAATGTTTCCCAGTTGTACCCGTTTCTTAAAAACCTGTTCCCGTTTTCATACTTAATCCTGTCCGCCATCCCAATCCAGCCGTAAAGACCCATTTCGAAATCCCCGTTGATCATCAGCTCGTTCTGGTCCGCATTCATTTCGGTTGCCTTCCTGTCTCCAATTTCACTCGTCCTGGTCACCGTAATATTATCAAAGCAATGATAGCCCTTGGGGTCCTCAGACAATAAATAAATCCAAGCAGTGGCGGCATTTTTGGGAACCATGATGAACTGCCGGGGTATTTTTTCCCAGCCACCTCCGGTGTGTGTGTATTTGATGTCGTAAAATTGGGGAAGTTTTACACCGTTAATATCCAGAAAGCTAAATGCGATCCGGGCGGGCCCCTGAGCGGTTCCTTTTTTGGTGTTGGCGGATACCGCATACGTCGTATGGGGTAAAAGATTCATTTCCTGACATACTTCCCAGCTGCAGTTATTGATTATATAGTGGTTCCCGTTGTCTTCCTTCTGAATCGCTTCCGGATTTCGCCAACCGAGACTTCCTTTTTCGAAGTCGTCGTTTAAGATAACCGCCTCAAGCACTGTGTTCTTATTTTCTGCCGCTTTTTCTGATACTTTGGAAGCATTCTTCTCTGAACCGCCGTCCAGGTATATGCCAATCAGGTAAGCCAGGGCAACCACTAAAACCAGGCTGATAAAAACTACTAACGCAAGCTTTAACTTTCTAATTCTCAATCCCTCCTTATTTTTATAACCCCTTAGCTTTGCTTGGATTTTATATAATATGCTTTTTGGTTTGTTTATGACAAAAGACTTAAAGCCTTTAATCCAATCCGGCACCTTCGGGGAAAGTTTTCCATAAGATAGAAAAAAATCATCCATACCAGTTTAGAGGTTGAGTAAATGGAAAACAGACAAAAGAGAACTCTTGTTATCGGCGCGGGATTGGCTGGAAAAAAAGTCATCGAAGCCCTCGGCGGCTCCTCGAAAGACCGAAAGATTATAGGCTTTATCGATGATGACCCCAAGAAAAAAGGTACTGAATTCTGCGGCCTGCCTGTATTGGGAAACAGGCGCGATATCACCGGGCTGAATTCCAGGTATGGATTTGATGAGGTCATTCTGGCCATCCCCTCGGCCCCTCCCGGTGAAATAAGCAATATTCTTGAGATATGCATGAAGACCAGGTCCAAGGTTAAAATTATGTCCGGTATCTACGATCTGAACACAGGAAAAATAAACGTCCGCCCAATCCGGGATGTCCAAATTGAAGATCTGCTGGGGCGCAAGCCGCTTTCACTTGATATCGGCGGAATAATAAGTTACCTGAGAGATCAGGTCGTTCTGATTACAGGCGCCGGGGGCTCGGTCGGCTCGGAACTATCCAGAAGCGTAGCCGATAACAAACCAAAAAAACTAATCCTGTTGGGACGCGGTGAGAACAGTATTTATGAAATTGAACAGAGTCTGAAGATCAGCCACCCCCGGGTCAGAATAATCAGCGAAATAGGGGACATCAAGGATGCAGGCAGAATGAACAGGTTATTTAAAAAATATAAGCCTGGAATCGTTTTTCACGCCGCCGCGCACAAGCATGTCCCGTACATGGAAAAAAACCCTGAAGAAGCTGTCAAGAAAAACATCATCGGCACAAAGGTTCTTTGCAGCGCAGCCATAGCAGGAGGCTGCGGAAGGTTTATCTTTATCTCAACCGACAAGGCGGTTGAACCGACAAGTATCATGGGCGCCACTAAAAGGGCGGCGGAAATTATTGTCCAGCTGATGAATGAAAAAAAATTGACAAAATATGCCTGCGTCCGTTTCGGCAATATCCTGGGCAGCAGGGGAAGCGTGCTGCCCCTGTTTGAAAGACAGATTTCTCTAGGCGGACCGCTCACCATAACACATCCCGAAATGACCCGTTATTTTATGACGGTGAGTGAGGCGGCGCAGTTGGTAATTCAAGCGGGAGCCATGACCAAAGGCGGGGAGATTTTTGTCCTGGATATGGGAGAACCAATCTCGATCAGGGACCTTGCTTTTAAGATGATCGGGCTAAAGGACTTGAAGCCGGGAAAGGATATCCCCATAAAGTATATCGGGATCAGGCCGGGTGAAAAAATTTCGGAGAGCCTTTTTAATGATGAAGAAAGAATTATGCCCACAAGGCATGAAAAGATAATGGCGGTATACGGCAGGAACAATTACGAAGGTATCCAGCGCCTGCTGCACACTCTGGAAGACCCTGAGTTTTCTTATGCAGAAGCGCAGGTCAGAAAAATGCTGAGCGATTTTTTGAATAATTTAAGAGAAGCAAAATAAAAGGCAGCGGGCCGGCGCATCTGTCACCGGGTGCTGTCGGCCTTTTCCCACACAGGGGACACATTTCTTGAAAGGGCTTTAAAAAATCCAACCAGAGACGCCAGGTTAAACATACAAAAATAATAAGGCACAAAGAACAACCTGTTCTTTAATTTAAACACTTTACCGGCAAGGGCAAGCGCATAAAAAACCAGTTGGGCGGTAAAAGCAGCCAGGTAAACCGGGCTGCTGTTTTTTAAAAACAATGAAGAGCTAAAAATAATAATCTGCAAGAATGGAATCAGATACCTGAGCAGCCTGTGGGAAATCATCATCCAGGAGTATACGGGACCGTATTTAAAAGGGTTGTAAAGGCTGGGCCCCGTCAGTATGCGCCGCCATGTCCTGCTTAACATCCTTACTTTGCGCGCGTATTCCTCTTCGGCTTCCCCGGCTGCTTTTTCCCAGGCAACAGCCGCAGGCTCGTATAAAGCGAGCTTTCCCCTTTTAACCAACTCGTGCGGAAGCTCCAGATCATGGCAGTAAAGGTCGTCTATCTCCAGATAATCGCCGGCCCTGACTGCATAGACAGCCCCGTTTCCGGCAGTAATCGAAAAAATGCTTGATTCTAAAAAGCGCAGGTACAGCTCATACCTCCAGTACAACCCTTCCGAGAAGCCGCTTCCGGTCTCTTCGTTAACATACTTTAACCTGCCGCAAACATAACCTGTTCCCGGATTCTCAAACCTCGCCGCCAGACACCATAACGCATCCTTTTCCCAGATTGAATTTGCGTCTGAGAAGAACAGAATCTTCCCCGCAGCTGCTCTGGCCGCCTGGTTTTGGGCAAAGGTCTTGCCCCGCCGCTGGTCTACTTCCACAAGGATGACGCCTTTGTTCTCATATTTCCTGACTATCTCGTTGGTACCATCCGTGGAATTATCCGAAACAACAATAACCTCCAGCTGCCCGGGAGGATAGTCAAGCTCCGCCGTGTTTAAAAGTTTCTTTTCAATAACTTTCTCTTCATTATGGGCGGCGATGATCAGTGAAACCCGCGGCCATTCCTGTTCATCGGGAAGTCCGGGCGGTTCCGGTTTTCTTTTTAGAATCATCCGCACAACTAAGGACAAAAAAACGGGATAAAGAAAAAACGTGTAAAAAGTAAGGGCGGCAGCAGCCCAAAATAAAATTTTCATCCCCGGCGCCTCCATAAATATGTTCAAAAACATACTATGCGGAGCAGGCTTAAGAAGTTTATACCACGGACAAACAACCTGCAGCCTCCATCTGTCCGGCTTTTAACCAGTTTCCGGTAACACCGCTATTCCCGGAAGCATATTTTATGTTTAGCGGGATGCGAGGAGGAAAAGGACTGATGAGTGTAGTTATTGCGGGCGCAGGCCGGATGGTATCACAAAGATGAGCGGAAAGATCTTGATTGACGGCAGGAACTGCTTCGAACCCGGGATTATGGCAGGCAAACAACCACCCTGCCGACAGATGGGCGACAGATTGACGTCTGACAATTTCTGCCTTTTAACTCTGGCCGAAAGCAAACAATGGACTGACCTCCTTCATAAAGTGAAGACCTGCGATATTCATTATGAACCCGGATACTACAGGGTCTTTGAAGGCAATGACCAGGCTCGCCTGTTTGTCTACCAGCAGGACAGCCAATTTGTCATCTACCCCTTTCTGCTCAGAAAGGTTGATTATAGCGGGGAAACAACCGCCGGGGAAAACTATTTTGACATAACCAGTCCTTACGGCTACGGAGGTCCTCTGGCCTCACCCGGCGCTGACGGAAATACCTTAAAAGGTTTTTGGCAGAGTTTTATACAATTCTGTCAGGACAGCAATATTATCACCGAATTTATCCGCTTTCACCCCCTGATCCACAACCATGAGCAGGCAGCCGGTTATGTTGAAGCCGAAAGGAATTCAAGCGTAGTCTTTATAGATTTATCAATACCAGAGGAGCAGATCTGGTCCGGATATGATTACAGCAACAGGAAGAATATCAAAAAAGCAGCCCGCAGCGGCGTCACCATAGTTATTGATCAAACGCCGCGCTTTTTTACTGACTTCTCCATGATTTACCGCCACACAATGGACAGGAACAACTCCAGGGATTTCTACTACTTTCCGGACACTTTCTTTGATAAAATCCACCGCTTTTTGAATGGAAATTACCTATACGCGCACGCCTTTCTGGAAGGAAAGCTGATTTCCACGGAACTTTTGCTTTACAGCGGAACCTTTATTCATTCTTTTCTGGGGGGAACCCTGGCCGAATATTTCTCTTTCCGCCCGAACAACCTGCTCAAACACGAGGCCATACTTTGGGCGAAGAGAAGAGGCATCGGGTATTTCATTCTAGGCGGCGGCCAGAGCGATGATGACGGTATTTTCAGGTATAAGCAGACTTTTGCCAAAAACAGCCTGGCAGATTACTGCATAGGCAAAAAAATACATGACCAGGATGCCGTCCGCCGGCTGACCGGCTTGACGGACGAGGGACAAGAACATAAGGCGTTTTTCCCGCCTTACCGGAGGTGCTAAAAGATGAATTTAAAAAAAGCAAACCTATTCTTCAAAAGGGCTTTCGACATAGTCCTAACCTTGTTCATCCTGATTTGTTTCAGCCCGGTTATTCTTCTAATTATCCTGATGACAAAACTGACTTCCCCCGGGGAGGTCGTCTTTAGACAAGAAAGGCTTGGACAACACGGTAAAGTGTTTTACCTGCTCAAGTTCAGGAGCATGATCAGGGGCGCGCAGCAGATGGGATCGGGAATGTTCCTGGAGGAGAATGACGACCGGATCACACCGTTTGGAAAAATCCTTCGCCGGACGGGGCTTGACGAACTACCCCAGCTATTTAACGTATTAAAAGGCGAAATGAGTATCGTCGGCCCCAGGCCTGCGCCGCTGCATCACCTGGATAAATACGATGAGGAACAGAAAAGAAGGCTTTCCGTAAAACCCGGCGTCACCGGCTGGGCTCAGGTCAACGGCCGGGTAGCCCTCTACTGGCCTGACCGGATCAAGCTCGACCTCTGGTATATCGATAACTATTCATTTAAACTGGATCTGCTTATTTTATTCAAGACCGCCCTCTCGCCCCTGGACAGAAAAAACTCGGTAGCCAGGGCGGACCGGAAAGAAAATGACCCATTCATGAAATATTAAAGGGTGATGAAAATTGAACATACAGGGCAGGACTATCCTGGTTACCGGCGGAGGAGGTTTCCTTGGCTCCCACCTCTGTGAGACGCTGCTGGAGCGCGGGGCGCGTGTAAAAATTATCGATAATTTCACATCGGGCAGGGCATCCAACCTTGCCGGAATGCTGAGCCGTCTGGAATTGATTAACGGCAGCATTATCGACGAGCATAAAATGGAAGAAGCAAGCAGCGGTGTTGACGCTGTGGTGCATGCAGCTTTTCCGATGCCCTTGAGGCAGCGCTCCCTGGAAACCGGCGCCGTGACAGATGCGATGGCAGGCTTATTCAACCTCCTTAAGGAAGCGGTTAAAAACAGGTCCCTCTTCATCTATATTTCTTCCATAGCGGTTTACGGAAAACAAAAATACACTCCCATGGATGAGAAACACCCTCTGGAACCTGTCCTGCTATACGGGGCTGTAAAGCTTTCCGGGGAACATTTTTGCGCGGCTCTGGCCAAAAGCCACGGCTTAAAGGCAGTGGTCCTCAGGGTGGCGGATATATACGGGCCAAAAAACACAAGAATCAACCTGCCAGTACAGTTCCTGTTGGACGCCCTGAACAGCCGTCCCTTAAAAATATTCGGTTCCGGCAGACAGTCAAGGACGTACACTTATATAGACGATTATCTGAAAGCGGTCTGCGCCGCCATAGCCGAGCCGGCCGCCGCCGGCCAGATCTTTAATATTTCAAACGGCAGGGCAGTTTCTGTCTATGATCTGGCAATGCATGTTAAAAAAATAACCGGCGGCAAGGCTGTGGTAACTTTTAAAAAAGGGGAAGCCGACGACAGGCAGCTGATCATTGACAACAGCCTTTCCAGGCAGGTCTTAAATCTCGGTCAGCCGGTCGGCCTTGAGGAAGGCTTATCTGCAACATGGGACTGGCTGCGGAACAATCCGCACTTTTATGAAATTTGACGTTCTAAACGATTTCATTTAAATAACTCTTGTCCCGGCGACAAGTTGACCAGTGCACCGGTATAAGCGCCCTTTTATAGGGCGCTTTTTTAATCACCGATAAACAGCCGGCTGAATAAGATGAACCGTCCGGGAGGTGGCTGAATGTCGAAAAAAGCTTTATTTTTATTACTGACAGTGATAGCTGCCGTTGTTGTCCTTGCCTGGCTCCTTAACCCGGTTGTACTGGCCAGGTTTTACCTCACCCCGCCGATTGCTGCGCCAAAAGCGCAATCCCCTAAAAAAGCTCCCCAGGGAAAACCTTTGAATATTTTAATTGTCGGACTTGATAAAGCTACTTCGATTAATGGCCCGCCCCGTCCCGCCCCCTGGCATTCCGATGTAATTATGCTGGTGCGGGTTGATCCCGTCGGGCAGAGCGTAAACTGCCTCTCGATCCCCAGGGATACCAGAGTATATATAAAAGTTTACGGCCTCGGGAAAATTACCCATGCCCACGCTTACGGATCAATGCCTCTCACAATTGACACCGTCGAACAGTTTACCGGCATAAAGATTGACCGCTACATCAGCCTGGATTATGTCGTTTTTGCCCGCCTTGTCGACATGCTGGGAGGTATCGAAGTCAACGTGCCAAAGGAACTGAAAACAAAATACTTCGATTTTAAACCCGGGAAACAAATGATGAACGGGCGGCAGGCATATGTATATATCAACAACCGGAGCGAACCGATGGCGGATATAGACAGGATTAAAAGGCAGCATTATTTTTTTAATGCCCTGCTGGAAAATCTTAAGAAGCACGCCTCGGCGCTGGACCTTGCCAGATTCTATTATGAAATTAGAAAAAACACAGATACCTCATTCACTTTCTCAGACACGGCGCAGCTGGCGGTGTTTGCCGGACGCCTCAGGTTTGAGGACGTGAATGTTGAAACCGCGCCGGGGCACGCGGAATATATAGACGGCCTCAGCTACTGGATAGTGGACCAGAAAACCTTAAAGGAGCAGGAAAGCAGATTATTCGGATCGATATAAAAGGAGCTTACAACAATGCAGGTACCCTTATCTCTGCCTGATCTGAGCGAGCGGGAAATAGAGGCGGTGACAGCCGTACTTAAAAGCCGTTGGCTGAGTATGGGGCCAGCTGTGGAGGACTTTGAAAGTAAATTTGCCGGATATATCGGCGTAAAGCATGCTGTTGCGGTAAACAGCGGCACTTCAGGCCTCCACCTGGCCGTCCGCAGCCTTGGCATAGGAAAAGGTGATGAGGCAATCACAACACCTTTCAGCTTTGTTTCCTCGGCCAACTGCCTGCTTTTTGAAGGAGCTCGTCCCGTTTTTGCGGATATCGACCCGGAAACTTTAAATATAGATTGCTCTTTAATTGAAAATAAGATTAACAAAAACACTAAATGCCTCCTTCCAGTGCACATTTTCGGTCAGCCGGTTGACATGAGCCTGATCAGATCAATTGCTTCCAGGCATGGCCTGTCAGTTCTGGAGGACTCCTGTGAGGCCATAGGCGCCAGATACAACAGCCGGCTGACCGGAACCCGGAGTGATGCGGCCGTATTCGCTTTTTATCCCAACAAGCAGATCACTACCGGAGAGGGAGGCATGGTCGTTACCAACCGGGACGACCTGGCAGGCCTTTTACGCAGCATGCGCAACCAGGGTCGAGACGAGGGAGCCGCCTGGTATGAGCACAACCGCCTGGGCTTCAACTACCGGATGGACGAAATGAGCGCCGCCTTAGGAAGGGTCCAGCTTGACAGACTGCCGGAAATACTTGCCAAAAGGGAATGGGTGGCCGGAAAATACACAGAAAAACTGGACAGCCTGGCCGGTGTTTCAGTACCCGGGGTTAACCCGGCGGTACAAATGAGCTGGTTTGTCTATGTAGTTAGACTGGACCCTAAAATCGACCGTGAGTTAGTAATAGCAGAACTGGCCAGCAGAAATATAGGCAGCCGGGGTTACTTTCGGCCTATCCACCTGCAGCCCTTTTTCCGTAAAACATTCGGTTATAAGCCTGGGGATTTTCCGGTGGCCGAAGCTGCCGGGGCGTCAACACTCGCCCTTCCGTTTTATACAAATATGCCGGAAGAACAGATTGACTATGTAGTTAGTAATCTGGGGGATATCCTGGGCAGATTCTAACCGGCCGCCTGATGGCGCATAGGTATTCCCCTTTGCTGATAACACAGCGCCAGCAGCCAAGAATTATTTTTTTCTTTATGCAGGGAGGCGGTTTAAAATAAGTAAAGCATGCGGTGTTGTCTTAGTCAGCGTTTTTCTTTTAACAATAGCGTTTCTTTTATTCCTCTCTATGGCGCCCGGCCTGCTTATGGAAAGACTTCTTTTCTTCAGTGACCCGCCGGAGAAAGTTGACGTGCTCATTGCCCTGGGCAGCGAACCGGAAAGGGCGGGATACGCCGCATACCTGTACGAACTTGGATTTTCGGATACGATCATTATCACAGGCTGGGGATCTTCAGTTGACAAAATGGCAGAAAGGGCGGCCCGGGAAGGCGCCAAGGGGCAGGATCTTATTCTTGAGAAAGAATCAATCAGCACTTACCAAAACGCTCTTTATTCAAAAAAAATTATCCTCCAAAAGGGTTATAAATCAGCAATAGTGGTAAGTTCGCCCTATCATATGAGAAGAACGAAGATGGTCTTTGACAGAGTATACAGAAACAGCGGCGTAAAATTGCTGTACTGCCCAACCGGCCTGCTAGACGGCAAAACCTTAAACAAGAGGGTAGCCCGTACGGAATGTGTCAAACTCGTCTATTACTGGTTCAGATACTGGTAATATTTTCATGATAGTCACCATAACTTGAACTCAAGCGGAAGAACGGCATCGTTAACGGTAACAAGCGTCCACGATTTTCTGCCGGGATCGGGCTGAACAGAAAATTCCCTGGCGGCAGTGCTGAATTCCACATTTTGAATACTGTGATTGACAAGGATTTTCAATGTCTCCGGAGGTTTGTATTCCGAAGGGACCCGCCCTTTATTCTTTTGAGTAATTCTCCCTCTGATATAATTCCCCTGCAGCGTAAAAACAACATCGTAGGCGAGCAGTGACTCCCGGTCAAAGTATTCAACGACCTCCCCTTGAGCTTCGCCTGTTAAAGGAACCATAATTTCCAGGGCTTTTAATGAACGGTCGGGAATAAATGAAGGCGGTTCGGGACATAAAGGCACAATTGCGTTTTCCCGGATAAACAGGGGCATGTTGCCGTCTTCGGATTCACTAGTCTGAAATACACGGTCTCCCTCGACCTTGTTGCCGTTCCACCATGAATACCAAGCACCAGGGGTTATGTTAAGACTTACGTTATGTAAAGAAATGAAATCCCAAATGTGTAAACACACTGTTTTGGCATAATATTTCTTTAAATAATGATCTG